>NZ_BAAILP010000060.1:59435-71198 GCF_054589055.1 Novosphingobium sp. 11B
AGGTCTTGCAGTGGACGCAGTTCTGCGCGTTGATCTGCAGCTTGGGACCATCGCCCGCGTCGAGGAACTCGTAGACCCCCGCCGGGCAGTAACGCGCCTCAGGCCCCGCATAGACCGGCAGGTTCACCGCAGTCGGGATGCTCGGGTCCTTCAGCTTGAGGTGGACCGGCTGATCCTCCTCATGGTTGGTGAAGGAGTACGACACGCTGGTCAGGCGATCGAAGCTGATGACGCCGTCGGGCTTGGGATAGGCGATCGGCTTGTACAGGTCCGCGCGCTGGGTTTCCGACGCATCGGTGTGATGCTTCATCGGCTTGGCGAGGCCGAAGCCGAACAGCGTGCGCAGCCACATGTCGGCGCCCGCGAGGATCGTGCCCAGCTCGCCGCCCCACTTCGCCACCATCGGCTCGGCGTTCTGGACGAGCTTGAGTTCCTTGGCGATCCAGCTTTCGCGAACGGCGGTATCGTAGTCCTGCAGGGTGTCCTGCTCACGGCCCGCCTTGATGGCGGCGGCGATGGACTCGGCCGCCAGCATGCCGCTCTTCATCGCGGTGTGGGTGCCCTTGATGCGCGGCACGTTGACGAAGCCCGCCGAGCAGCCCGCCAGCACGCCACCGGGGAACGCGAGGCTAGGCACCGACTGCCAGCCGCCCTCGTTGATCGCGCGCGCACCGTAAGCGACGCGCTTGCCGCCTTCCAGGATCGCGCGGATTTCCGGGTGCTGCTTCCAGCGCTGGAATTCCTCGAACGGGTAGATGTACGGGTTCTTGTAGTCGAGCGCGGTCACGAAGCCGAGCGCCACCTGGTTGTTGGCCTGGTGGTAGAGGAAGCCGCCGCCCCAGGCGTCGTTCTCGCTCATCGGCCAGCCCTGGGTGTGGATCACGCGGCCGGGGACGTGCTTGTCCGCCGGGATGTCCCACAGTTCCTTGATGCCGATGCCGTAGATTTGCGGCTCGCAATTGGCTTCGAGGTCGTACTTGGTTTTGAGGCGCTTGGTCAGGTGGCCGCGTGCGCCTTCGCAGAACACGGTGTACTTGCCCAGCAGGTTCATGCCCGGCTGGTAGTCCCCCTTGGGATTACCCTCGCGGTCGACGCCCATGTCGCCAGTCTGCACGCCGATCACGGCGCCGGCATCGTCATAGAGTATCTCGGCGGCGGGGAAGCCCGGGAAGATCTCGATCTCCAGCGCTTCGGCCTGCTCGGCCAGCCAGCGGCACAAGTTGCCCAGCGAGCCGGTGTAGTTGCCCTTGTTCGACATGAAGGGCGGCTGGATGATGTGCGGAAGGGAGAACTTGCCCTTCTTCGTCAGGTGCCAGTGCCAGTTGTCCGTCACCGGCGTTTCGGCCAGCGGGCAGCCGTCCTCGCGCCAGGTCGGCAGCAGTTCGTCAAGCGCCTTGGGGTCGATCGTCGCGCCCGAAAGGATGTGCGCGCCGATCTCCGAGCCCTTCTCCAGCACGCAGACCTGCAGTTCCGGGTCCACCTGCTTGAGGCGGATCGCGGTCGCCAGACCGGCAGGTCCACCGCCGACGACGACAACGTCGTAAGGCATCTCTTCGCGTTCGATCATGGTAGCCCCGTGCATTCTTTTCGTGTTTAGTCGAGCGATTAAATTCACGAATGCCTTGATTGCTCCCGCGCATAAGGTCAAGACCCGCGCGATGGATCAACCGCCAAATCCGCAATTTCTGGACGATATCACAGGTGCGCTCGACTGGTGGCGGGACGCCGGGGTGGACTGCGACTTTCTCGACGAGCCGGTCGAATGGCTCGCCCCACCCGAACTGCAAGGCGCCCCGCCGCCCCGCCGCCGCCCGGATCCGAAGCCCGATCCGGATGCCCCGCCGCCGCCCGCCAAGCTCGATCCCGCCAGCCTGCCCGCCGACCTCGCGGCCTTCGCGCCGTGGTGGCTGAGCGAACCGCTGCTGTGCGAAGGCGGCCCCGCCGCGCGCGTCGCGCCGCAGGGCAAGGCCGGTGCCGAACTGATGATCGTTGTCGAGGAACCCGAGGCCGAGGACAGCGAAACGCTGCTCTCCGGCCAACATGGCAAGCTGCTGGACGCCATCCTTACCGCGTTCGGCACGAGCCGCGACGACGTTTACCTTGCCAGCGCCCTGCCCCGCCACACACCGGGCGCAGACTGGGCGGCAATGAGCAAGCGCGGAATCGGGCAGGTTCTGCGGCATCACGTCGCTCTGGTGGCTCCAAAGAGGCTGTTTGTCCTTGGTGGAAACGTCCTGCCGCTAATCGGCCACGAATCGCCGCATCGTCCTGCCATGTTAAGGACTTTCGATCATGAAGGGGGATCGATACCCCTGCTCGCCTCCTGGGCGCTGCCTGCTTTGCTCGCGCAGCCGCGTGCAAAGCCGGTGCTCTGGAGGGCCTGGCTGGATTGGACCGCGTCCTGAGAGATGCGGCCATCGGTCAGCCGGAGCAGGCGAATCGCACAGGATCGCGGGGAATACCTTTGAAACGATTTATCAGGGCCGGACTGTTTGCGGGCGCGTGTATCGCCGCCTGCGCATCGGCAGCACCGGCCTTCGCCAACAGCGCTGCTGTGGACTACTTCCGCACCCGCGCCGACCGTACCGCCGTCCCTTCGCTGCTCAGCCAGGACGATCGGACCTATTACAAGTCGATGTTCGACGCGATCGACGCGAAGGACTGGGCCACCGTCCAGAAGATGCTGGCCGACCGCCCCGATGGCCCGCTCCACCAGCAGGCCCGCGCCGAATACTACCTCGCCTCCGGATCGCCCAAGATCCAGCTGAACGACCTTCAGACGTGGCTTTCGCAGGGCACCGAACTGCCCGGCGCCGACCAGATCAGCCGCCTCGCGCTCAAGCGCGGCGCTGTCGGCCTCCCCTCGCTCCCAGCCGAACAGAGCTTCGCGCGCCTGCCGACCATCGCCAAGCGGGTTCGCCCCTCCTCGATCGACGACGGCACGATGCCCGCCGGGATCGCGAACGGCATCAACGACCGCATCAAGAACGACGATCCGATGGGCGCGCGCCTGCTGCTCGACGGGATCGACGCCAACCTCTCGCCCTCCTCGCAGGCCGAGTGGCGCCAGAAGGTGGCGTGGAGCTTCTACATCGAGAACCAGGATGCCAATGCCTACCAGATGGCGCAGATCGCCGCGCTGGGGCAAGGCCCGTGGGTGGGCGAGGCATGGTGGACTGCCGGGCTCGCCGCATGGCGTCTGGGCGACTGCGACGGCGCTGCCGACGCCTTCGCCAAGGCCGCACGCTCGTCCGACAATGCCGAGCTGACCGCCGCCTCGCATTACTGGAACAGTCGCTCGCTGGTGCGCTGCCGCAAGCCCGAGCAGGCGAGCGCCGCGCTGCGCCTTGCCGCCGCGCGCGACGAGACGCTATACGGGATGCTGGCCGCCGAACAGCTCGGCCTCAAGCTGCCCGAGCAGCACGCCGCCGCTGACTTCACGCAGGCCGACTGGCAGGCCCTGCGCGCCAGCCCCAATGTCCGCACCGCCGTCGAACTGGCGGAGATCGGCAAGGACGGCCTTGCCGACGAAGTGCTGCGCCATCAGGCCCGCATCGGCGATGCCTCGCAGTACGCGCCGCTGACCCGCCTCGCGCGCGATCTCGGGCTGCCCGGCACGCAGCTGTGGATGGCCTACAACGCGCCGTACGGCGGCAAGCCGGAACCGGCCACGCGCTTCCCCACGCCCAAGTGGACCCCGGTGGGCGGCTGGAAGGTCGATCCCGCGCTGGTCTACGCGCACACCCTGCAGGAATCGGTGTTCCGCGCGGGAGCCGTCAGCCCCGCAGGCGCGCGCGGCCTGATGCAGATCATGCCCGCCGCCGCGCAGGATCACGCCGGATCTCTGGGCTACAACGGCAATGCTTCCGATCTCAACAAACCCGAGGTCAACCTCGCCTTCGGCCAGCGCCACCTCGAAACGCTGAAAAACGATCCAGGGACGCAGGGCCTGCTGCCCAAGGTCATGGCCGCCTACAACGCCGGGCCGGTGCCGGTGCGCCGCTGGGCGACCGAAGTGAACTGCCAGGGCGACCCGCTGCTGTGGATAGAATCGCTGCCCTATTGGGAAACGCGCGGCTACGTGAACATTGTGATGCGCAATTACTGGATGTACGAGCGGCAGGCAGGCGGCGCTTCGGAGAGCCGCATGGAACTGGTGCAGGGCATGTGGCCGACCTTCCCCGGCCTCGCTGGATCGGAAGGCGTGCGGATGAACCCCAATGGAGCGATCGTGCGTGGCCATCGACCCTGAGCGCATTTTCAAGCCGATCAATATCGCCCTGCTGACCGTCTCCGATACCCGCACTGCCGAAAACGACACCTCGGGCGATATCCTCGCCCAGCGTATCGTCGATGCCGGGCACACGCTCGTACGCCGCACGATCGAGCGGGACGACGCGAGCCAGATCGCCGCACTCTTCAACGCATGGATCGATGACGCCGAGGTCGACGCGATCGTCTCGACCGGCGGCACCGGCCTCACCGGACGTGACGTCACGCCCGAGGCGCTCTGCATGCTGGGCGGGCGCGAAATTCCGGGCTTCGGCGAGCTGTTCCGCTGGCTCAGCTACAAGACCATCGGCACCTCCACCGTGCAAAGCCGCGCGATGGCCGTCGTCGCGCGCGGCACATATCTGTTTGCCCTGCCCGGCTCGAACGGCGCGGTGAAGGACGGCTGGGATGGCATCCTCGCCGAGCAACTCGACAGCCGCAACCGCCCCTGCAACTTCGTCGAACTGATGCCGCGCCTGCTGGAAAGCTAGAGGGCGCTCGGCCAGAGCCGAACTGCATCAGTTGAACAAGGGGAGTCTCGCAGCTTCCTTCTCGCTCAGCGCAATACCGAAGAGTTCGCGCATGGCCACCGCGTAGTCGGCGGCGTCGATGATCTCACGCGTCTCCGTCGTCCCGCCGCGATGGACGCGCAAAGTCCGCTCGCTCAGCGCCGCGAAACCGTCAGGCAGTACCACGCTCGCGACGTGCAGCGTGGTGAATCGCGTGCCGGGCCGGGTGGAAGTCCAGTGGTTGGCCATCTCCAGGTCGTCCGAAACCACTTCGGCAAGGTCGAAGACATACTGCGGCTGCCATTCGCCGTGCGGTGCCGGGCGGCCGTCGGTCGCCTCGACCGGCCCGGCGCGTTCGAGCAGCCATTCGCCGCCCTCTGCCCCTATCGTCCCGATCCGCCGCAAGCGGTGCGCCGCGCCGTCGCTCGTCTGCGCCTCGGCGCCGTCCTCCAGCGGGAGAGGCGGCACGAAGCTGCCTCCAAACCCCGCATCGGCGATCCACGCCCGCCCCGGCTCGGCCCGGACGAGCAGTAGCACATGCGTACGCGGCGGCGGAGGCGCATCTTCGGCCAGCCCCATGCGCACGCGCGCAAGAAGCGGCCGGTTCACCATGCCCAGAGCCATCAGCGCATCGCCATAGAGCCGGTTCTGCTCGAAACAGTAGCCACCGCGCCGCTGCACCACGAGCTTGTCGAACACACTGCCGGAATCGATGCGAATGCCGTTCCCTAGCGGAATATCGAGGTTCTCGAAGCCGATCGCCTGCCGATGCGCGCGCTGCATCGCGCCGAGTCCTTCCGGATCCGCCGAAGGTAGGTGGGCAAGGCCGATGCGGGCGAGGTAGCGATCGATGTCCATGGCGCCGCCCTACCCGCTCTCGCCGGACGTGGGCAAGCCTGTGGATAAAGGCGGGATACCATGCTCAGAACCGGATGATGAAGCGGGACAAGTTCTCTTCACCTCGACGTAACCACCCGTCGCTATTCCGCTTTCAGACCATGGAGGAGGTGACGTGAACGAGACCGGCGCAACATTGCCCGCCCGATGGCTCCCCCTCGGGCTGATCGCGCTGAGCGGACTGCTGATCGCCCATCACGTGATGGAGTTCGTCGCGGTGCTGCGCGAAGGTGCCGGCAAGGCGGCCCTGACGCTCGATTTCCGGACTTACATGTGCGGCGCGGCCAACCTCTCGACACCTTATGATATCTGCCATAACGGCGAGTTCGTCAGCGGCTTCGTCTATCCGCCGCCCTCGCTGGTCTACTTCAACCTGCTCTCACGCCTGCCGATCGACACGGCGTTCCTCATCCACACCGCGCTGTGCCTCGCGGTACTGGCTATGGCCGCGTGGATGGCGGTGCGGCTGGCCGGCGGCCCGCGCCTTGCCGCCGGGGCCGCGCTCCTCTGCGCGATGGCGATCGCCCCGATCGGGACTTCGCTGGCGGCGGGGCAAGTCAACATCCTGCTGATGGGGGCGGCAGTCGCGGGCATGTACTGCGCCGCGCGCGGACGTGCCTCAGGCGCAGGTATAGCCATCGCCCTGGGGTTCTGGCTCAAGATCTACCCCGGCCTCGTCCCTGCGCTGTTCCTGACGCCGCGCAAGTGGCGCGCCGCCCTCGCCACCGTGATCGCCAGCGCGGCAATCGCCTTGCTGGGGCTGCTCTGGGCCGTGCCGGGGCTCTACGCGCAGTATTTCCTGGAACTCCTGCCTCATGCGCAGGGCTACACGATGCCCGGTGTTGCGCAGTCGCTGGCCGGCATCGCCACGCATATCGAGGCGGGCGGAGGACAGCCGGTGCTGCATTTCGTACCGATCCCTCAGACCATTCAGCTTGGCTCCAAGGCGCTGCTGGCCTTCGGCATCCTTGCGGCCATGGCGCATCAAGCGATCACGCGCGAAAGCCGTCCGCTGGACAGCCTGAACCTGCTGCTCTGCGCCTCGCTGGTCGCTGCGCCCAATGCCTGGGGCTATCACTATGCGCTGATCTTCCCGGTGATCCTCGCCGCCGTCGCGCAGACGCTGGGCAACCCTCACCCGCTGCGCACACCGATGGTGCTCGCCTGCTGGATGGCGCTGGTGATCCCGGCTTGGACCGACCCGCCGCACCTGCTGGCACAATACCCGATCCTCAACGTTCCCTTCCGTGGCCGCTACGCCCTTGTCGCGGTCGTGCTGGCGGCGCTGATCGCATGGGACGCGCGCAAAGGCGAGATTGCCGCCGCCCCGCGCAGGCGCTAGCCTTCGCCCCATCAGCGAGGAGCCTCCCGACGGATGCAGGAATTGCACGCACTTGCCGAAGCGATCGGACTGCAGCGTATCTGGTGGGACGTCGACGGCAGGGAGCAGGTCGTAACCGACGCCTCGCTGCGCACGATAGCCCTGGCGCTCGGCTTCCCGGCGGCAACGCCCGAGCAGATCGCCGCCAGCCTCGCCCGGGTCGAAGCCGAGATGACAGCACCTCCGGCGATGATCGTCACCGACGTCGGCAAGGAAACGTCGTTGCCGACAAGCCTCGCCGGTGCTCAACTCACCCTGCCGGACGGCTCGACGCGGCCTCTGGACACCGCGCGCTGGACGCTTCCCGCGATCGACACGCCGGGCTACTACCCGCTGACCGTGAACGGCCATGCCCTGACGCTGGCGGTCGCGCCGACGTCGTGCCCGACGGTCGCATCGCTGGGCAAGGGACGCATATGGGGTCCAGCCATCCAGATCCCGGCCCTGCGCGGCAAGCAGCCCCGTGCTTTCGGCACCTTTGGGGAACTGGCCGAAGCCGCCGAAGTCTTCGCCGCACGCGGGGCCGACGCCATCGCGATCAACCCGGTCCATGCACTGTTCGCAGGCTACGGGCACGATTTCAGCCCCTATTCGCCCTCGAGCCGCCTCTATCTGAACGGTGCCATGGGTGATCCCGCGCTGCTGGGGCTACCGCCGCTGCCCGACGATGCCGGTGGCGGCGGCCCGCTGATCAACTGGGAAGCGGCCCTGCCCGCCCGCCTCGCCCGGATGCGTGCAGCTTTTGCCGGTCTCGACGCGCCGACCCGCGAGCGGATCGCTCACGACAACGCGCCCCATGGCGAGGGCCTGCGGCGACAGGCGCTCTACGATGCGCTCGACGTGCATTTCCGCAGCAAGGGCGCGAAAGGCTGGAAGGACTGGCCGCCCGCATTCCACGATCCCGACGGCGAGGCCGTGGCCGTTTTCGCCCGAGACAACGCGGCCGAAGTGGAATTCCACCTCTTCACCCAGTGGCTTGCGCGCGAGAGCCTTGGCGAAGTCCAGCGCCGCGCCCAGGCTGCGGGCATGGCGGTGGGATTGCTGGCGGACCTTGCTGTCGGCGTCCATACCGGCGGCGCGGATGCCTGGTCCATGGGCGACACCTTGCTGCAGGGCCTGACGATCGGCGCGCCGCCCGATCCGCTGGGGCCGCTGGGGCAGAACTGGATGCTCACCGGCTTCTCGCCGCGCGGGCTGGCGCGCAGCGGCTATGCGCCGTGGATCGCGACGATCCGCGCCGCGCTTTCCACGGCTGGCGCGCTGCGCATCGACCACGCGTTCGGTCTCGCCCGGCTATGGGTCGTGCCGGAAGGTCAGCCGTCCAGCGCGGGGGCCTACCTGCATTACCCCTTCGCCGACCTCATCCGCCTCGTCGCGCTGGAGGCGCATCTGGCGGGCGCGCTCATCGTCGCGGAGGATCTGGGTACGATGCCGCATGGCTTCGGCTCGGCAATCACCGAGCGCGGGATGCTGGGCATGCGCGTCCTGTGGTTCGAACGCGCGGCCGACGACGGCTTCATCGGCGCGGCGGACTACGATGCGCAGGCCGCCGCGATGACCGGCACGCATGATACGCCCACGGTCGCAGGTTGGTGGGGCGGGCGCGATCTGCAATGGGCGCAGCGCCTCGGCCGCCTGCCCGAAGACACCACCATGGATGAAGCCGAAGCCCGTCGCGCGTGGGATCGCGGGTTGCTCTGGGCGTCGCTGACCCGCGACGCCGCGCCGCGCCCTGCGCCGGACGATCCCGCGCCGGTGGTCGAAGCCGCCTTGCGCCATATCGGCAGCACCCCTTGCGGCCTTGCGATCACGCCGCTGGAGGACCTTCTGGCGGAGCCCGAACAGCCGAACCTGCCCGGCACCATCACCGAGCACCCCAACTGGCGACGCCGCCTGAATGCGCCGCTGTCGGAACTGCTGCAGGACCCGGCGACAATCGCGCGGGTTCAGGCGGTGGACGATGCCCGCAAGGGGGTAGCCTAACCCCTGAACGTTCCTGGCATCAGGTAACTGCGGTCCAGTTCCTCCAGCCGGGTCACGCCGACCATCGCCATCGCCACGTCGATCTCATTGGCAAGCAGGTCGATCGCATGGCGCGCGCCGTGCTCTCCCCCCGCCGCGCAGCCGTAGAGCGTCGCGCGGCCCACCAGCACCGCCTTCGCGCCGATCGCCAGCGCCTTGATCACGTCCGCCCCTCGTCGAACCCCGCTGTCGAACAGGACGGCGGTGCGATCTCCCACGGCATCGACGATCTCCGCCAGCACGTCGATGGCAGGAGGCGAACTGTCGAAGTTGCGCCCACCATGGTTCGACACCGCGATGCCATCGACGCCGTGATCGAGCGCGATGCGGGCATCCTCGGCGCTGAGCACGCCCTTCACGACCAGCTTGCCCGGCCAGCGGCGGCGCAATTCGGCAACGTCGCGCCAGCAAACCGAAGCGGAATTCGCCACACGGCTTACAGTGCCGGTCAGCTTGCCGCCGACCTCGCGCGGATAATTGGCGAACTGCGGCAACCCGCCTTCGAGATAGTAACGGCAGATCACCGAGGCGAACCACGAAGGCCGCTTCAGGAAATCCGATACCAGCGTCGCATTCGGGCGGATTGGATTGGACATGCCCGCGCGCCTGTTGAATTCGCGCAGCGGCCACATCGGCGTGTCGACCGTCAGCACCAGAACTTCCGCGCCGTTCTCTCGCGCGGTATCGACCACCTGCCAAGACAGGTCGCGCCGCTCCCAGAGGTACATCTGCATCCAGTGCCCGGCGGTGGCGCACTTCGCTATCTCGGCAAAGCTGGTCGTCGAGCTTGTGGTCTGGGTAAAGGGTATGCCCACCGAGGCCGCCGCGCGCGCGATCGCCCGCTCGCCCCGGTGCCAGAGCAGATCGGATACACCCGTCGGCGCGATCACCAGAGGCAGCGGCTGACGGCGGCCGAAAAGCTCGATCCCGGCGGAGCGTTCAGCCACGTCGCGCAATGTCCGTGGCAGAAACTGCACCGCCTGCAACGCGGCAACGTTGCGCTGGATCAGCAGGTCGTCCTCGGTCCCGCGCTCGATGAACTCCCAGATTGCGCGCGGCAGGCGGCGCTTCGCCAGTGCCCGAACTTGCGCGATATTGTGGGCCTTCTTCGCAATCCCGCCCATTACAGTCCCAGGTTTTCGCGGAATGTCGTGCCTTCGTATTCGGTCCGGTAGACGCCGTTCTTCTGGAGGATCGGCACGACCTGATCGACGAAATCGGTGACCGAACTGGCCATCACCGTCGGCGTCACGTTGTAGCCGTAGCAGCCGGTTTCGCGCCAGATGCGCTCCATTTCGGCGGCAACCTGCTCGGGCGTGCCGACGATCTGCGGCTTGCCTACCGCGAGACCCCAGCGGATCGCGACTTCGCGCAAGGTCAGGGGCTTATCGCCCTCGATGTTGGCGAAGGCCTTCATCAGTCCCTGCGATGCCTGCGTCTCGATCTCGGCGAGCGGCTGGTCGAGGTCCATCCCGGCGAAATCCACGCCCATCGTGCCGGAGAGCCGCGCGAGGCAGCCGTCGATCGGCAGCTTTTCGACAAGGTCCGCCAGCTTGCGCTTCGCTTCCTCCTCGGTGCCGCCGACGATAGGCTGAAGGCCGAAGCTGACGCCGGGCGTCACCTTGTCCGCCGCCTGCGCGGCCTCGGCCAGATTGGTCATGAAGCGCTTCATTCCCGCGACATTGGGCTGGATCGAGAAGACGACGTCGGCGTGGCTGACCGCGAACTGCTGCCCGCGCCCGGAACTGCCCGCCTGGAACAGCACCGGGTGCCCCTGCGGCGAAGGCGGCACCGGCGCGACAGTCTGGCAGGAGAAGAACTCGCCCGCGTGGTCGATGAATTCCACCTTCGCGGGGTCGGCGAACAGCCCCGCCTCCCGGTCGGCAAGGATCGCGCCCGGCTTCACCGAGTTCCACAGCTTGTAGCAGACCTCCATGTATTCGTCGGCGCGGTCGTAGCGGCGATCGTGGTCCAGTTGCTGCAGGCCAAGCGCCCGATGCTCGCCGCGCAAGTGGCCGGTGACGATGTTCCAGCCGATCCGCCCGCCGGAGAGGTAATCGAGGGTGCCCAGTTGCCGCACGATGGTCCATGGCTGATAGGCGCTGGTCGACATCGTCGTCGCCAGCCCCAGGTGCGTGGTCACCGCCGCGAGGGCCGAGAGCAGCACCACCGGGTCGAGCGAAGGCCAGCATACGCCGTACTTCACCGCATCCTCGTGGCTGTCGCGGTAGCGGTCGAAGACGCCTGGCGTGTCGGCGAAGAACATGCCGTCGAAGCGACCGCGCTCCAGCGTCCGCGCAAGGTCCTGCCACGCCGCGAGGTCGTGCAGCGCGTCAAGCCGGTTGTCGCCCGGCTGCGCCCAGCTCAGCACGGTGTGATTGATGGGCGAATTGATCAGGAAGCTGACCAGATGGATATGCTTGCTCATGCGGGGTGCCTCTCCTCCCCCGGTGATGAAGGGGGTAGAGAGCGTCCGCAAGAACAATGTATACACTAGTGGACGTCGACCTTCAGGAAATCGGCGATATTCAGCCAATTCGTGAGATCATCATATCCAATTCATCGCCTGAGCGTATCGTCGCCCCGGACTTGATCCGGGACCGCTGGCCATGAACAGCCTACTTTGAAGCGCGCCTCCAAGGTATGCCTAAAGACAGCCACCGGTCCCGGATCAAGTCCGGG
>NZ_BAAILP010000061.1:0-5656 GCF_054589055.1 Novosphingobium sp. 11B
ACAAGCTCAGCCTGAGCGGGTTTGAGAACAGGTCTTTAAATCTCGCTCAGGCTGAGCTTGTCGAAGCCCCCTCAGCTTGGGCCGTTCACGGAAGGACCGTTGACGTGCGCAAGAAACTGGCCCTCGCGGCGCTGCCCTTCATGGCGCTGCTCGCCGCTGCCGCCAGCCCGCCGATGGACCATGAGGCCATCGCCGAGGCCCGCTACGGCAACGACGCGGCGTGGTACGAGGGACGCATTCCCTTCTTCGAATCCTCGGACGCGAAGATCGACGCGGTCTACTACTACCGCTGGGGCCTGTTCCGTGCCCACCAGCGCGATCTCGGCAAGCAGGGCTATATCACCACCGAGTTCGCCGACGACGTCGACTGGCAGCGCGAACCTTACGCCAGCCTCAACGACGCCAGCGGATTCCACATCGCGGAAGGCCGCTGGCTGAACGACCGGCGCTTCACCGACGACTACATCAACTTCATGTACGAGGGCGGCAACGACCGCCACTTCACCGACCACATGGCGGACTCGGTATGGGGCCGCTACCTGGTGGACGGCGATCGCGAGGCGCTGCTCGCGCACCTGAAGACGATGCGCCACGTCTACCGCCTGTGGGACGAGAAGTTCGACTTCGACAAGGGCCTGTATTTCGTCGAGCCGCTGCTGGACGCGACCGAGTACACGGTGTCCTCGATCGACGCCTCGGGCGGCAAGGACGGCTTCAGGGGCGGCGATGCGTTCCGGCCTTCGGTCAACGCCTACATGTTCGCCAATGCCCGCGCGCTCTCGCGCATGGCCGAAATGGCGGGCGACACGGCGATGGCGAAGGAATATGCCGCCCGTGCCGAGGCCTTGAAGGCGCGTGTGCTGGCGGACTTGTGGAACCCGAAGCTGCAGCATTTCACCGACCGCCACCAGATTACCAACGAACACGTCAAATACTGGGAGCCGATCCGCAATCGCGAACTCGTTGGCTACCTGCCGTGGATGTTCGATCTCGTCCCCGACGGTGCGAAATATGCTGCAGCATGGGCGCACCTGACCGATCCGGGATCGCTGGCGGGCAAGGCCGGGATGCGCACCGTCGAGAAGACTTACGAATACTACATGCGCCAGTACCGCTACCTCGGCCCGGACCCCGAGTGCCAGTGGAACGGCCCGATCTGGCCCTACCAGACGACGCAGGTGCTGACCGCGATGGCCAATCTGCTCGACCATTACGAGGCGCACGGTCCCATTTCCCGCGCCGATTGGATGGCGATGCTGCGCCAGTATACGGCGCTGCATTATCAGGGCGACAAGCTCGATCTGGAAGAAGACTACGACCCGGAGACCGGCAAGCCGATCGTCGGGCTGGACCGCAGCCACCACTACTTCCACTCGGGCTACATCGACCTGATCCTGACCGGCCTCGTCGGCATCCGCCCGCGCAGCGACGACGTGCTGGAGGTCAATCCGCTGCAGCAGGGCCTCGACTGGTTCCGCATCGAGCGGGTGCCTTATCACGGGCACGAAGTCTCGGTGACATGGGATGCGAAGGGTACGCGCTACGGCAAGGGCCTCGCCGTCGCGGTGGACGGGGTCGAAGTTGCCCGCCGCGCCGACCTCGGCCGGATCGAGGTGCCCGTGAAGCGCAAGGCCAACGCGCCGATCGTGCGTGAGGAAAACCTTGCGGTGCAGCTCGTGCGCAGCGGTTTCCCCAAGGCCAGCGCCTCGTCGGGCACCGATGCGGAGAAGCTGCACGATGCCGTGGACGGCCGCGCGTGGTTCTACCCGGAACTGCCGAATGGCTGGGACTCGGACGCCTCGGGCAAGGCGCAGTGGTATGCGCTGGACTTCGACAAGGCGGTTTCGCTGGGCAGCGCCGAGCTGGCATTCTTCGCCGATGCTGCACGCTTTGCTGCACCGCGCAGCGTGAGCGTCGAGGTCTGGCGCGGTGGGCGCTGGCAGCAGGTCGGCGCGCCGGTGAAGCCGCTTGCCAACGGGGTGACGCGGGTGACGTGGCCTGCGGTCGAGACTGGGAAGTTGCGCGTGTCGATGACGCCAGCGAAGGGCCGCGCAATCCGTCTGGCCGAGGTGAAAGCGTTCGCGCGCTGATCCCACCCGTCGGCGTAAAACGCGGGGGCTTCGACAAGCTCAGCCTGAGCGGGTTTGGGAGGTTTCCACTATCCCCGCTCACCCTGAGCTTGTCAAAGGGTCACGGCTGAGCTTGCCGTAGCCCCGTCTGTCAAACCCGCTCCAGCGGCACCACCATCGCCGAGCCACCGCCGAACTCGATCCGCCCGGTCACGCCGTAGACCTCGCGCAGCCGGTCGCTCGTCAGCACCTCCTGCGGCGTGCCTTGTGCCACCAGCATGCCGCGATCGACCAGCAGCAGCCGCTTGCAGTACCGTGCCGCCATCGTCAGGTCGTGCAGCACGGTCACCACCAGCGCCCCGCTGCGCGCCTCGGCGGCAAGCAGCTCCATCACGTCGATCTGATGCCCCGGATCGAGCGCGGCGAGCGGCTCGTCCGCGACCAGTCCCGGCGCGCCCACCGCCAGCGCCCGCGCCAGCATCACCCGCGCCCGCTCGCCGCCCGACAGTTCGGTCGCGGTGCGCCCGGCAAGGTGCAGCACGTCTGCCCGCTCCATGGCAGCATGAACGGCGGCGAGGTCGTCCGCGCCCAGCCGCGACATCGGGCCGAGACCCGGCAGGCGGCCGAGCGCCACCAGTCGCTCGACGCTGAGCGGCCAGTGCAGCGCCTGTCCCTGCGGCAGGTAACTGACCAGCCGCGCCAGCGCCTTCGGCGTCATCCGCGCGATGTCGTGCCCGTCGATCTCGACCGCGCCCCGCGTCGCGGGGATCAGCCCCAGCAGCGCGCGCACGAGCGTCGACTTGCCCGCGCCGTTGGGGCCGATGATCCCGGTCAGTTCACCGGGGCGCAGCGTGGCGCTGATCCCGTGCAGCACCGCGCGGTCGCGCAGGTCCACGGAGAGGCCATTGAGGGTCACGGTCACCACAGGCGGCGCTCCTTCAGCAGATGGACGAGGAAGACGGGGACGCCGAGGAACGCCGTCACCACGCCCAGCTTCAACTCGCCCGCGGTCGGGATCAGCCGCACCAGAATATCGGCGCCGGTGAGCAGCACCGCGCCGCCGAGGAACGAGGGCAGCAGCACGGCGGAAGGGCTGCGGTCGGTCAGCGGGCGCACCAGATGCGGCACGATCAGCCCGATGAAGCCGACCGATCCCGACACCGCCACGGCGCCGCCCACGCCGATGGCGACGCCCAGCAGCAGCCGCGCGCGCGTGCGCGTCAGGTCCACGCCTAGCGAGAGGGCGCCGTCCTCTCCCAGCGACAGCGCATCGAGCGCGCGCCCGTCCCACAGCAGCAGCGCCGCGCCGACCACGATGCAGGGCAGGGCGATCCAGACGTGCTCCATCGCCCGGTTCTCGATCGAGCCGAGCAGCCAGGCCATGATCTCCATCGCCGCGAAGGGATTGGGCGAGAGGTTGAGCGCCAGGCTGATCCCCGCGCCCGCCAGGGTCGAGACGGCGATGCCCGCAAGGATCAGCGCCAGCGGCCCCTCGGCCCGGCCCGCCAGCACGAACAGCAGCGCGAGGCTCGCCAGCGCGGCGAGGATCGCAAGCAGCGGCAGCACGGCGGGGCTGTAATCGCCGATGCCGAAGTAGATCGCCGCGACCGCGCCCAGCGCCGCCGAGTTCGACGCACCGAGCACCGAAGGCTCCGCCAGCGGATTGCGCAAGTACCCCTGCAGCGCGGCTCCCGCGAGGCCGAGCATCCCGCCGACCATCAGCGCCACCAGCGTGCGCGGCAGGCGCAGTTCCAGCACGATCGCGCGCACCACCGGATCGCCATGGCCGAGCGCAGCATCGAGCAGTCGCGCGGTCGGGATCGGCACTGCGCCCAGCATCAGCGAGGCGATTCCCGCCAGTGCGATGCCCAGCAGGAGAATAGGAATCAGCGCCCGGTTACGGGCGCGCAGGACGTGAATTTCGGGCACGAGCACCTCTGGCTGGATCGGCTCCCCGTCACGCTTGTGTCCCGGGGTCGTGTTGCTATGGAAACGCGCATATGGCGTTCTTGACTACTCTTCGTTCGGCTTCGGTAGCTTTGCTCGGACTGGCTGCGGTCTGCGGCGTTTCCGCGTCGTCTCCCCCTGTATCGGGGCGGGCTGTAGCGGCTCCGAAGCGGATCGTCTCGCTGAACTTGTGCGCCGATCAGCTGGTGCTGGCGCTGGCCGACCGCGACCAGATCGCCGGGCTCACGCGCTATGCCGCCGATCCCGCCATGTCGGCCGAAGCGGCGCGGGCCAAGGGCCTGCCGATCCTGCGCGGCGCGGCGGAGGAGATCATGGCGATCGACCCCGACCTCGTCGTCGGCATGCCCGCGCGGCGCAACCCTGCGATCAAGGCGCTCAAGACGCGCTACCCCGCCGTCGATCTCAAGTCCGCCGATGGCTACGACGCGATCCTCACGTCGATCCGCAAGGTGGCGCTGGCAGTCGGCCATCCCGAGCGCGGCGAGGCGCTGATCGCGGGCATGGAGCGCGACCTTGCGCATATCCCGCGCGCGCGGAAGGGCCCTAAGGGCAAGATCGTCGCCGCTTACTGGCAGCGGCGCGGCTACTTGACCGGCACCGGCACGCTGATCGACGACATGATGACCCGCGTGGGCGTGACCAACCTTGCAGGCAAGCTGGGCAAGCCCGCGCTCTCGCAGATGGGGATCGAGGAACTGGCGGCCGCGCGTCCCGACGTGATCGTGGTCGATGCCGCGACCGACAAGGTGGTCGATCAGGGCACGGCGATGATGCACCACCCGGTGCTGGACGGCATTCCGCGCGTCGCCATTCCGCAGGCCTGGACGGTCTGCGGCGGCCCCGCCTACGTCAAGGCGGCACGCGCGCTGGCGAAAGGCGTCAACGCGCGCTGACATGCGCGTGTCCGTCGAGCCGGGCCTGCCAGCCCTTGCGTTCGAGTTCGGGTACGTCGTCCGGTTCCTCGGGATAGCCGAGGCAGAGCAGGGCGACGAAGCGCCAGGAGGGCGGCGTTTCCAGCAGGTCGGTGACCGTTTCCGGTTTGACGATCGACACCCAGCCGAGGCCGAGCCCTTGCGCGCGGGCGGCGAGCCACAGCGTGTGGATCGCCATGACCACCGACCACTCGCGCGTCTGCGGCATCGTCGCCGCGCCAAGGCCCATGCCGATGGGTGTGGCCTCGTCGCAGAACACCGCGATCACTTCGGGGGCGTGGTCGAGCGCGTGGAGTTTCAGCGCGGTGTAAGCGGCGTGGCGCTCGCCCTCGTAGGCGGTGTCGCCCGCGCGGGAGACTTCGGCATCGGCATGCGCGGCGAGCACTTCGCGCAAGGCGGGAGAGTGCACGCGCACGAAGCGCCAGGGCTGCGAATTGCCGACCGAGGGCGCCAGTTGCGCGGTGCCGAGCAGGTCGGCGACTAGACTCTCGTCCAACGGATCCTGCCGGAAATGCCGCACATCGCGCCGCCATGCGAGCAGGGCGGCGAGGTCTTCGCGGAAGCGTGGGGAGAAGGTGGGAGCGGTCACTTTACGTCGTCCCGGACTTGATCCGGGACCGCTGGCCGTGACCAGCCCATCTCACCGCGCGCGCTGCGAACGTGCGCCTAAAGACAGCCACCGGTCCC
>NZ_BAAILP010000062.1:0-1429 GCF_054589055.1 Novosphingobium sp. 11B
ATCGGCGGGGTCGATCGTCCTGGTGCAGGCGTGCGACTGGCGCATCAACTTATATCCGGCAGCTCCATGACGGCTTGCCACAATCCTGCATGCACGGCTCAGACGCTCAAGGGGACGGTTTCACACTTTTTGCCGGTGCATTCGCACCAATCATACTCTCGAAGCCCGTCACCCCGCTTTCAGGCCCTGGCCGGGGCCTGAACTTTCAAAGGGCGGGTCAGCCAGTCGCAGCGGCTTTGGTCGGCATTGCCAGGCCTTCAGGAACGAGGCCGGTTTCGACATAGCGCCAGAGTGTGATCGCCAGCTTGCGGGCCATGGCCACCAGCATGATCCGACGCATGCGCGCAGATTGCCCCTGTGTTCTTACCCTGAACCACTTTGTCAGCGGGCTTTCGGGATGTTTGTGCTGCCAGATCCAGGCGATCTCGATGAGGATGCGCCGGGCCCAGCTGTTGCCGGCTTTTGAGATGCCCTGGCATTTCGTGGTAGTGCCGCTGTCGTAGGCACTTGGCGTCAGACCAAGATAGGATCCCAGGTGCGAACGGCTACTGAACTGCCGCGAGAAGATTTCCCGCGCCATGATCGCGGCAGTCGTTCCGCCAACCCCGGGCAGAAGACGAAGCATCTGACGCTTCTGCTCGATCGCAGGGTCTTGCGCATCCGCCACATCGCGCTCCTTTTCGACGCAGCGGATCTGCTCCTCGACCAGAGCCAGCCGTGAATATTCACGTTCAAGTTCATGGAGCAGGCGTTCCGGAAGCGCTCTTCCTTCCGCGGTGACAAGGGAAGCAAAATCAATTCGCGTCGCGCGCAGTTTCGGTTCGATGCCCCTTATCCCCTGGCCAAAAAGCAGGCCTTTGATCCGATTGATATGTGCGGTACGCTCGTGGACCAGGCGTTGCCGTTCGCGGTGTGATCGACGCGCATCTTCCTCTTCGACATCGGGAACGCGCACGACAGCACATACATGATGGTCGCCGCGGTCTATCGCGATAACGGCCCGGAGCAGCATCAGGGCGTCGATACGATCCGTTTTCACCCTGCGCGCACGGCGGTTTACCTGCAGGCTGGCCGGATCCAGCACACGGCACTCGATCCCTGAACGGGTCAGACGCCGTGCCAACCAGAACCCATCATAGCCCGCCTCATAGCAGATCACGATTCTCGCGATTGATCCGGCAACCTTGCGAAGTCGCGCCACCAGCGCATCAAAATCACCACCTGGCAGGCGATAGATGCTCGGCTTGGGCTGGCCGGGGTGGGCCACGGATATGACCCAGTTCTTCTTGCTTAGTTCGATCGCCGCATAAACGGTCTCAGTGTTCGATGCTGGTGAAGCAAACTCCTGTTCCATCGTCATGGCCAATCTCCTGAATGACACTGCCGTCAGGATACCGGTTAATCCCGGCGACCTGCATAGGATCTTTTT
>NZ_BAAILP010000063.1:0-15533 GCF_054589055.1 Novosphingobium sp. 11B
CAACTTCACTTTAGAGACCTGCGGGCCGATCATGACTGCCTTGATGAAGCCTGCGGGCGCTACGCGCCCTTGCCTTCATCAAGGCAGTGCGCCCCTTCGAGGGGCCGCTTCCCAATGTGCTATGGCAGCGAATTTATCGTCAACGCCGTGCAACAATGGTTGGCCAGGATCGGCGTAAAGACGCTCTACATCACCCCCGGTCGCCCATGGGAGAACGGCTATTGTGAGTCTTTCAACGGCTCGATGCGTGACGAACTGCTCAACGGCGAAATCTTCTATACCTTGGCCGAGGCGAAAATCCTGACCGAAGCCTGGCGGCGGCATTACAATACAGTCAGGCCGCATAGCTCATTGGGTTATCGGCCGCCGGCCCCGGAAACTGCAACGCCGCCATGGCCGCCCTCCGGTTCCGCTTCGCTCCACCTACGGGCGACCATGGCGCCGAAGGCGATCATGCACTAACAATCAAGCCGGACCACTCGGTGGGGGCCGATCATGGTCAAGAACTGCCGGCGTTTGTCTAAGGTTAACGTTCTCAGAGTGGGACAGAGACGATGATTTCCAGTGACACAACCCTTGAACGGGCGTTCGATCTGGCGCGGAGCGGCCAATTCAGGAACACAAGGGAATTGCGCCTGCAACTCACCAAAGAGGGCTGTCTGGATGTCACTTCCCATACCGAGGGCGTGTCGATCAAGAAGCAGTTGGGGCAGTTGATGCGTGACAGCATCCAGAATGGCGCCGCCGGTTAGAGCGATGCCTACACCCTATTCTTTGTATAGAGTCATCGTAGTTGGGCAAGGCAACCAAGAAGGCGGCAGGAGCCGGAATGAAGCGCGCAATCGTTACCGGAGGCTCTGGCCTTCTCGGGCAGGCCATTTGCAGCAAGCTCATCGCTGAAGATTGGGAAGTCTCCAGTTTCGACTTGTGCGAAGGTAAGATAGGCGTACCCGTTGTATGCGATATCAGCAGCGAGCAGTCTATTGCCGGCGCCTTTGCAACGCTGGGGTGGGAATCTCTCGATCTGCTGGTCAACAACGGCGGGTGGGTGGCTGACCCTGACATGCGGCTGAGCTCCGTTTCCCTTTCGGATTGGAACCGGATGATCGGGAGCCATCTCACAGGAGCATTCCTCATGAGCCGCGCAGCAGAACCGCTCATGAGCGAAGGTGGAGCGATCGTGATGATGGCATCGACGCGCGCGCTGATGTCGGAAGGAGGCGATTTCGCTTACGCCGCAGCGAAAGGCGGAATGATATCGCTGGCACAGGCCCTTGCAATACAGCTTGGGCCCCGCATCCGCGTCAACGCAATCGCGCCCGGTTGGATCACTGATGAAACAACTCTTCGCCCTCAAGATCACGCGCAGCATCCAGCAGGTCGTGTAGGCAGGCCGGAAGATATTGCGGAAGCAGTCCTTTATCTAGCTCGCGCCGATTTTGTGACAGGCCACACTTTGTCCGTCGATGGCGGAATGACGCGCAAAATGATCTACGAGCATTAGGCTCAGGATCTGTAATTGCAGAAGCTAGGCGGTGTGATCCCTTGAGGGTTTCATGGATCTGTCCGCACTGGCCGAGGCGAAGCCTGATCGTGCTGTATCGGGTTTCACGGAGGCGAACGTTGCACTGACTCGATGCGCTCCTGGGGAAATAGGGCGACAGGCGCGCCATCTGCTCGTCCGTCGGCCAATACAGGTCGCTCATGCTCAGTCTCCTTACGGAGCCAGAATCACATCAACCTCCGTCAATCAATGGGTCCTGAGCCTAGAACAGCACGCCTGCTGGAAACTGCCTTGTTGCCGTTACCGTCATAAACGAATGTCACGCCCGGTTCCGCGAATTGAACGGCCTCAGCCACGACAAGATCGTCCGCTCCGAAATGAGACGTCTCCATAATGCGCTAGCGCTCTTATGGCCAATTGATCTGGCGGCAGATTTTGAAACCAGAAGGCATCTTGAAAACTAGCGGATACTCAGTTCGCGTTCCAGCATCTCGCTTAATTTCTGGCCCATCATGCCTCTCCTTGGCCCCGCCCTTATCCCGAGCAGTTACCCAAACTTAGCCGATCCAATAATTTCCGATTTGACGGATGCGGACAAAATGGCCGGCGCCTGATCATCGCCGGCGCGGCTCCCGGTTTCATCCCGGGGTCTGATCTATATCTTGCGATATCCATGCGGGGACACGCTTTTCCATGAAGGCTCGCATCCCTTCACGCGGTTCTTCGGAGTGCTGCAGCGACCAGAACATGGTCTGGTAATCTATCGCCCCATATCGCTCGTTGAGCATGCGCTTGACGTGTGTCCGTGCTTGAGGAGCGGTCATGAGGATTTCATGAGCCGCCTGTTGCGCAGCGTCGCGCAACTGTTCATGCGGTACAACCCGGGAAATCAGACCGATGCGCTGGGCTTCCCGCGCGTCGATGGTGCGCGCCGTAAGCAGAAGATCGCGCGCAGTGGCAAGGCCGACGTGCGCCGGCAGCGTCGCCGCGTAAGTAGAGTCCACTATGCCCCGCAGCAGCTCCGGGACGCGGAAGGTCGCCCTTTCGCTTACCACAGCGATATCCGCCATCATTGCCATCAGAAGGCCGCCGGCCTGGCAGATACCATTGACGGCGGCGATGACCGGCGCTGTGCTCTCCCGAATGCTGATGAAGGGCAGACCTTCGTAAGTCAGGCCAGCCGGAACATGCTCGTCACCAGGTTCGTAGCGGCCACCCAGGTCACCGCCGGGCGAAAAGACATCGGCGGTCCCAGTGATGATGAGCGCGCGCAATCGAGGATCGATATTGACGAGGCGTACCGCGCGCTTGATCCCCATATACATGGCCGGGGTCATGGCATTGCGCGCCTGAGGCCGGTCAATCATGCACCACGCAATTGGCCCGTCGGTTTCAATCCGCAGCGCTGAAGCGCCCAAGTCGTATCCGTCCATTCAACAATCCCTGATTCCTGCATTTCCAATTGGTGGCCGGTGCCCATGTTCAGATTTCGAGGCAGATTTTGCCGACGTGCCGCCCTTCCCCCATGCGCTCGAAGGCCGCCGTCATCTTTTCCAGCGGGAAGACTTCGGCAATCACCGGATGGATGTCGTGCACCTCGATCGCGCGGATCATGTCGATCTGATCACGGCGGCTACCGACAGTCACTGCTTGAAGCAGCAGGCGCTTGGCCTGGACGATCGCGAAAGGCATGGTGTCGATGCCGAAACCGCCCACCGCGCCGATGATCGCGACGTGTCCGCCGGTCCTTGCCGCGATGAAGCTCTGTCGCAAGGTGTGCGGGCCGCCCACTTCGATCACGTGTTCGACGCCGAGACCGCCCGTGAGACCGAGCACTGCCTGGCCCCATTCGGGGATCTCGGTGTAATTCACGACATGGTCAGCGCCTAGCGCCTTTAGCCTCCCCAACTTTTCGGCAGTGGAACTCGTCGCAATCACCGTCGCACCCGCTGCTTTCGCGAATTGCAGCGCGAACAGCGATACGCCGCCGGTGCCCTGTACGAGTACATACTCTCCCGGCTTCACTTGGCCGTCGGTGACGACGGCACGCCACGCCGTGACGCCGGCACAGGTAAGGGTCGCCAGTTCCAAATAGTCGAGGTTCGCGGGCGCCCGGGTGAAATGCGAGACCGGGCGCGTCGCTTCCTCGCATGCGAAGCCGTCGGCCGGCCCGCCCGGTGAATTGTCGAGATCGATGCGGTCGATGTGTCCTTCCATCCAGTTGGGATGGAACACGCTAACGACGCGGTCGCCCGGTGAAAATGCGGTGACACCCTCGCCGACCTCCACAACGTCGCCCGCCCCGTCCGATAGTGGAATGAGGCCGTCCCGCACTGGAAAGACGCCGTCTACGGCAAGGCCGTCGCGAAAGTTCAGCGAAGCTGCCCTCATGCGGACGCGGATTTCGCCGGGTCCTGGTGCACGCGCTTCACCATGGTCCGGCACCAGGCTTTCGATGGAAGCAGGCTGGCGAAGGCGCATGACTCTCATGAGTGCGTGATCTCCTTCGTCAGCGGAACTTCACACCCAGTTCGATGCCGTAGGTCGTCGGTGAATTCCAAACCGCGCCGGTGCCCAGCGTATTGAACAGGACCTGCGTCTGGTAGCGGCTGTTGGTGACGTTGTCGCCATAGGCCGCGAGCGTGAACATCTCGGTAGGATCGGTCCACTGGGCGCGCAGCGAGACGATCTCGTAGCCCTTCTGCTTGAACTGCTGTTCCGGGTCGAAATAGAAGCTGGATGTGTAATAGACGTTGCCCGACAGCATCAGCCTGCCGCCGCCGAGGTCCAGCCCGTAGCTCGCGCCGATATTGCCGGAAAACTCCGGCGCGCGCTGCATCTTGTAGCCCGACGCGTCCGTCGAGGTCTGGACGAGGCCGCCCGCGCTTTGCGTGCCACTGTAAGCGCAGTTCATCGAACTCGCCGGATCGACGACGGCGGGATCGCAATAGCTGTAGTACGGCGCGTTCGGAAACGACTTGTAGCGCGCATGGGTCCAGGCAACGCCGCCATTGATGTTGAAGGCCTCGCTCACCGCATAGCGCAGCTGCGCCTCAAGCCCGTAGATTTCCGAGCTTGCGGCATTGCGGATCTGCGCTGCGCCGTCTTGGTAGCTGGAGACCTGAAGGTTCTTGTAATCGTAATAGAACCCGGCCAGATCGGCTTGGAAAACGCGGTTGTCGAACTTGTAGCCGACCTCGAAGGCGTTGATCTTCTCGGGCTTTACCGGCTGTGCCGAATACCCGCCGACGTTGAGGATGCCCGCCTTGTAGCCACGCGTGAACGAGGCATAGACACTCGAATCACCGCTCGGCTTGTAGCGCAGCACGACGCGCGGCGTGAAGCTGTCGTTCTTGAGCGTATCTACCGGGATGCGGTCACCGGGGTTGCCCGTGAACGGCACGTTCTCCCCGTTCGCGCCGGTGTAGCCGGTCAGTGGTGTGGTGAAGTTCGCGACGAAGTACCCGTCGGCCACCACATCATGGCTGTAGCGGCCGCCCAGCGTGACGAAGACCCTGTCATTCACCTCGTAGGTTGCGTCGAGGAAAGCGGCATAGGACGTCGTCTTGGTATTGGAACCGCCGAAGGGGGCGAACGGCGCGCCGCCGAACGAGGCGCCGATGTCCCAGGTGTCGCGGATCTGGAAGTAATTGAGGCCCGCCGTCCACTGCAGCGGCCCGCCCGGCTTGGAGTTGAGAAGCACTTCCTGGCTCCACGTCTCGTCGTTGACGCCGACGTAGATATTGAAGATCGGGATCGCGGTCGCGTCAAGGTCGCCGTAGTAGGGCGACAGGTCCTTGCGGTACTGGGTGTATGAGGTCAGGTCCGCGAAGCCGAGATCGGCCTTGATCGTGCCCTGCAGCGCATCCGAATTGGTGCGGAAGCTCTGCGGCTTGTTGAGCAGAACCTGGCGGGGATTGCTCGTGTAGGTGCCATCTGGCGCATAGTAGAAGACGAGCGGCAGGCCCTTGGAACTGGACGCCCCGTAGATCGCGCGGCCGGCGGGCGAGACCTTGTCGAAGAAGCCGGCCCCGCCGGACTTGTCAACGTAGGCATTGACGAGCTGGGAGGTCGGATCGTCGGTTTCCGAATGGTTCCAGCGCAGCAGCACGGATACGTCGTCGGTTAGTTCGGCCTTGAGACCGAGTCGGATCGACCAGTTCTCGTACTGGCCGACCTTGTCGTCGCCGTTGCTGATATCGGTAAGATAACCGTCACCCCGGCGGTAGAGCCCTTCGATGTCGACCGCGACGCGGTCGCTGATGCCGTAGGTAGCATAGGCCTGCGCCTTGACGCTGTTGAAACGGCCGTAGCTGACTTTGGCCTGGGCGCTGGTGTCGGTGCTGGGTTCGGCAGTGGTCACTATGATCGCGCCGCCGGTCGTGTTGCGGCCGAACAAGGTGCCCTGCGGACCCTTGAGGACCTGGATACTGCCAACGTTGAGCAAGTCGAAGTCGGAAAGGTAGGTGTTGGCCTGGAAGAAACCATCGACGTAGATGCCGACGTTGGGACCGCCGCCCGAAGTCGTGATCGCGGTGCCGACGCCGCGAATGGTCGGCTGCACGGCAGGTCCCTGGCTGTCGAAACGCAAGCCCGGCGTGAGCTTGGCCGTGTCCGAAAGCTGGCGCACGTTGGCCGTGGAGAGTTGCTCGCTGCCGAGCGTGGTGACGCTGATGGGAACGTCGCGGGAGGCTTCGGCGCGGCGCTGGGCAGTGACGATGATTTCGCCGCCGACATCCTGCCCGCCGTTCTCCTGCGCAATTGCCGGCAACGACGAGATTGCGGCCACGACGGCCAACAGCGAGACTGTCGCCTTGGTTACAGATTCGGTCATCGTTCCCCCATCGTGGGCCATTCAGCCTCTGAACATCGAAGTGCCGGACGCGCACAGATTTTCCGACCACGCCCTTCCTTTTTCCGGTTGCATGGTGCCGCAATTATCCGTGTGCGACTTGACGGATGTGGCCAAACGAGACAGCAAATGGGCCTGCGCAGCGCCTGAAAATTTCATCGATCGCAGATGCGGAGTTTGCGAAACTCAACATGCCGCTGATGCGTCACTTTTCGGAACTGGCGCATGCGCTTGGCCGCGATCGTGGCGACCTGCTGGACTTGGCTGGGATTAAGTTCGCGACGTTTCGCGATGGCGCCGCGGATCTTACCTGCTACCGGGCAATCCGATGTGGCAGCGCGTGAGTTCCAATGCAATGACTTCGGGATGCGGCTGGCACAGCGGAACAGTCTTCAGCCCACTTGGCAGCACGACGCGCAATTCGAGAACGTTCGAAAATTTGATGTTCGGTCAAAGCGCTGTGGCGATTTCAGGATTCTCTAATCAAAAATTGGCGTGATCAGAGGCCTTGCCGAGCGATGGCACCTATTCGAGCACGCATCATCAGCGCTATTCATCACCGCTCTTGCTGATGAGCATCGTAAGGCGTCGCTGCTCACGGGGAAAATCGCCTCCGCAGCTCATCACACCCGCAGGCACGCCATGCTTTACCGGCATTTCAATCAGGTCTGTTGCCGAAAAATCTCGACATATCGCTAGGCTGTCGGAGATCCGGCGGAAGCCTTTCGCGGGACGACGCGAGGAGCGGCCGCCCCTCCCTGCTGTTCCGGCATAACGCCGTCCCGCTTCTGATTGGCTTTCGGGTGCGCGCAGCGCGCTGCCGGTTACATGACGGCCTCCTGGCTTTGGGTTTAGATGAGCAGGTGAAATGCGACGAGCGGTTTGTCGCAAATGCGAAAGAGCAATTGCCGTCATGCGCAATCGGCCGTAAGGGCGCCGCGCCGAAACAAAAGGACCGCTAAAAGCGACAAGATAATATCTATGATCACTAATACACACGACAAAGTTAAGTCCTTGGAAGAAGCAATTCTTCACCTTGAGGGCGCTCATTACGCACTTCACGATATGGTTGCTTTTGTACTTTCGAAGGTCCCTGCCATCGAAGTCGAGGAACTGGCGATCCGCCTTGGCGATCAGGTTTCTGTTCATGCCGACAAGATCGGAGAGATTCGTCTGGCGGGTTACATCGAGGAGGTCGCCTCGGTGACGGATGAGGTCGAGCACAATCGGGTCGAAGCTCGAGGCCTGCTCGCGCGGTTCGCGGGTGCACGGCGGTCCCGCATCGTCACAAAGTAGGATGGCGTTCATGTGAACTCTCCGTCGATGCGAAATGCGAGCTGGTCGTTGTCGATGGCGAGAGCGAGCGCCCCGGGCTTGGCCCAGATCTCGCGCGTGCTCAGGAAGAAGCTCTCGCCCATGTCGGCGAGGATCATCGTCTCACCGATCGTCTCGGCCATGCCCGTAGCGGCAGCGCCGGGCACCATGTTGCCGATCCACTCGCGCTTGGTGACGTCCGAGCCGCCGATGAGGTCGAACGGGGTGCGGCAGCGCCATTCCAACCCGTATTCGGTCGCCTCCTGGTAGAAGATCTCTTCCGGGTCGAAGAGCGCCTGCAGCGAGGCAAGGTCCAGCGTCGTGAACGGGCAGTGCCAAGTGCTGCCGGTCGCGATGATGCGGCACACGAGACGATCGCCGGGCTCCGGCAGTTTAATTTCCCGCCCCCCACTTGAGGCATCAGAAATTAAACGCGGGTCGGCCACCGAGTTGAACCCGTTGTCGTGGCAGGCGGAACCTCTAACTTCATAGGCGGTCTGCTCCCAGTCGACGACGCCGTAATGCCCGCCGGTCTGGTAATGCTCGCGCTGCGCAGTAAACGCGCGCGGGTCTGCGACTGGGAAAGCGCCATCGCCTGTTGTGCTCGCGCCGATGACGGTGCCCGACACCACGCCGGGCATCACGCTGCGAACGCTGCTCTTCACCCTCTCATGGCTCGGCGAGGCGGAGTACGAGGACACCTTCGCGCCACTCACCTACAAGCTCGGCACGTCGCTGCCGATCTATTGCTGCTTCGACCCGGCGGTGACGACGTGGCGGCAGAACCGGACCTATCTCGGCTTCCTGGGGCGGGCGCCATTCGCGCGGGGCAGCGTGAAGCTGAGGACGATGGCGATGGAGTTGCAGATCAGGTCGCTGATCTAAGATCAGTCCAGCACGGGAGCGACGCGTGCTCGCAGGGTGGCGCTCGGGTTAAAGGTGACGACGCGCCTCGCGGCTACAACCGCCTCCTTGCCAGTCTTCGGGTTGCGTCCGACGCGCGGCCCCTTATCGTTCAGCAGGAACGTGCCGAAGCCGGCTATCTTCACGTTCTCGCCACGTTCGAGAGCGGCGGCGATTTCCTCAATGATCGCATCGACCATGCGATCCGCTCCGGCGAAGGAAATCCCGACGCTTTTCTTGATCGCCTCGGCGATCGCGGCGCGAGTGAGGCTCTTGGACGCTTGATGCACTGAAATCTCCCTTTGGCGCGACGATAACGCGCCAGCGGATCGATAGCATACCGCTAACAAACGATTTTTCCATAAGGGAGATGGGTGCGTCGGTCCCCTGCAAGCCGCCGCACCCGGGCGGCTCGGTAGCGATACGCCGGTAGGGATCAACGCACTTGTGAACAAAGGGCCGCGATGTGCGGCCGGTCCATCAATATCATTCGTTTGCAGCTCGGCGTCCAGGGGTGGCCGCCGGGGCGGGCGCGGCGGTATCCTCCAACCGCCGCGCCCGCTTGACCGCCGACAGCAGCTGGTGGCTTTCAGCTATCGACTTAGTAGGCGCCTCCCCTGACACCCGACCGGTTCACCATGGACCAACGCTAGGCGAATCATATGGGTAGTAATCGGGATGTTGCGGGGAGAAGGTTTACTCGTCCTCGGAACTACTAGCCGGAGCTTATGGCCGATTCCGTCAGTTTTCGTGCAGGGCTGCGTTTACCATAGTTTCCCACGTGATCCCTGCATCTTCTGATGCCGTCGGATGCGCCTTCTGGCCATGTGCAGAGACGCCGGCCTGCCTCATTTCCTCGGTGGGGGTTCGAATCGCGCTCAACATTGCCTTCGCCTTCGGCAAGAATCTCTCCCACATCGGCCGCCTTTCGAACTGTGTGTTCCCGGGCAGGCCGTCATGGCTGCAGAGCGCGCGGGCAATGCGTTTCAGTATAGGCTTGGTCACTGATCCAAACCAGCAAAAGCATCATGCTCGTACAGTGTGATGAATTCTTCTCCGATCGTGGGAATGTCGATGCGCCACTTGGAGAAAGCCACAAACTCCTCCCATTGCGGCGGGGCAATTGGCGTCCCTTCAATCCCGACATAGAGTTTCGCAACAGTTGTACGTGCGAGAAAGCCGAAACGCTGGCCAATCTTCACGACCATGCCGACCGGGCAATCCACGTGAGATGAAGAAACCACACTGTCCCAATCCACCATCAGCCGAAATTGCCCGACTGCAAGATGCTCGAAATTGTTCTGGACAGCCGGCCGTTCCCAAAAACCACCTTCGTCGGCCGGTGTGAGCGAAATAAATCGACGACCGCCGTCTTCAGAAAAAAACAACGCTGGGCCAGGCGTATTCCCGATCCGTCGGATTGCTAATTTACCAGGCAGAACCTCCGGCTGCTTGAATGTGAGAAGCGTATCTGCAGGCACCATAACCATCGAGTTTATCCCTTCGCTTCAGTCTACCGTCCTTACAAACTTCCACTTGAGCTGATCTCCCAGCATGGTCTTGGCTCGATCATGCCAGTCGAACGGTTCCATGACCGCGCACTGCATGTCCATCGGATCGGCAGGCTCGATGACAACAGCGCGCGTCTCCACGTCGGTCGTCGTCACCGCGACGTAAGCGCCGCCCTCGGTCTGGTAGACCTCCATCCGTATGTCGAATCCCTGCCGCGTCGGAAACTCGCCCTTTGCGATGACTGCGCCAGTGAACTTGCCGGTCCGCCCGCGCCGCTGGGTGATCTTGGCCGGCTGCATTTCCACGGTCGTCACGTTCCCGGGTTTCCCCCGGTGGGGTTTAATTTCTGCGGCCTCGTTTGAGGCGATCAGGACCATAATGCCGCCCTCTTGGGCGATGCCCACTTGGACCAGTTGTCCAGTTTCACCTTGAGCCATCCAGGCCCGCGTTTGCGCCGGCAGGGTCTCTCGGGATCCTTGAGCATCAGCCCTTCTCCCCCGGCAGCCCACACGCCCTGCACCATGTCGTGCACGTCCGATTCGGTGAAGGCCCATTCGTCCTCGACCACCTGAACGGCGGTGGGGTCGTCTCCGCCCCGGCTTCCCGGCCGCCAGTCCCAGGCGAGCGCCGGATCGTCGCGCACCGCGCCCGGCAGCTCCTGCAGCCAGGCCTTTCGCTCATGCAGCGGCCGATTGCTGTCGCCCGCGCGCCATTCCTCCTCCGTCAGCACGTCGAAGAGGTGGAGGCGGCCTTTATCCCCTCCCTTGCGCCTTGCGCCGTCCGCTCTCGAACCAGCGTTTCGTTGCGTCCAGCGTCCCGCCGACCACGATTTCGCCGTGGAGGAAGAGCGGCACGCCCGCGACGCGCTCCGTCAAGCCGAGCTGGTGCACGATATGATCGGCGCCGTTGAGCGGCTGGCCGTTGCGGGACCAGAGGCGGGGTTTACCGTCGAGGCCGCGGAAGCGGAGCGCGCGCCACCCGTCCCACTTCCGTTCGACCATAATTCCCCCGATGGGGGTGGTGCCGTTCCAGTCGCCGACGAGCTGGCATAGGCCAGTAATGCTACAACACCCCGACGCTCCGTTTGTCGCACCAAGAGTGCAACAGAACGGACGGACGCTTGCGCGGCGCCGCCATCTTTGTGGATAAAAATCACCCGATTTGGGTGGGGTGAATACAGGGTTCCGATTCTCTGGAGGGGTACCGACAGATGAACCATCATCAAATGCGTGTTTCCGCCGAATGCTTTTGCGGAAACACGTTCAACATTGACGCCATGCTTTGCGCTGGCGGTGTGAGCTTCTTTGCCTGCCCCAGCTGCGGCACGAAGGGCTCGGTTAGCGAAAAGGAAATGGCATCCTTGGCGAGAGCTAAGGCGGTGTCCGTGCCTGCCATGACGTTCAAGTAGCGGGGCGCTCCATCACCACTTGATCAGAGCTGCGCCGCGGCTTTCACCGGATGGCTACGACACTCCCAACGTCCAACTTGCTAAAAATCCATCAGCAGCAACCGCCCGCTTTGCGGAAGTTCAGCGCGTTGCCCGCCAATCCAAAAACCGGCCATTCGATTTGTTTCCAGGTCAGCGTTACGTGCTCCCGTTTCGGACTGAGGGTTTCCGATGCGAGATCTCTGTGACCTGTCTGCGGCAAACTCCACGACTGTACATTTGTCGGTTAGCCCGGATGAAGCACCCGCTCGCAGCCTCTTAAGCAATACCCCTGCCATAGGCTGTACTTATGTTTATCTAAAAAATGCATATTTTACATGATGCTTTGGATGATGGACAACAGCCCAAGGAAACAAAAAGGAGAGGTTTGTTGCCCCCTAAAATGGGTCGCCGAAAATTCGTCGGTTCGGCGATGACGCTCGCTAGCGCACTCGCGGTGCCCGCACATGCATTTGGCAAGCAGCCAGCGTTAGCACGGGTGATCCTCGACAACGACTTCGCTGGTGATCCGGACGGATTGTTTCAGCTTGCGCATCACGCATTGTGCTCGTCGGTCAAGATTTCTCTCATCGTGGGATCGCACCTTCCCGCCAAGTTCGGCAGCGGGCACGACGCCCAAGATGCAATCGCACGGATTGGCGAAGTTCTCGAAATCATGAAGCTTGCCGGCAAGTATAGCATCATAGCCGGATCCGAGACGCCAATCCAGTCACGCACCTCCTCGAAACCCAGTACGGCATCGGCTGCCATCGTCCGCGAAGCTATGCGCGAAGACGCTAACGAGCCTCTGATCTATGCGGCCGGCGCTGGGCTAACCGATCTCGCGCTCGCTTGGTTGTCTGAGCCGCGCATTGGCCGCCGCATAAAATTGATCTGGATCGGTGGGAACACTCATTCCGGCTTTGGAAATCCCGGAGCCAAGCCGGGCGAACCGGAATTCAATTTCTCTATCGATCCTGTAGCGGCGCAAGTGCTGTTCAACGAATCCGATATCGAGATCTGGCAAGTGCCCTCCGATGCCTATAGCCAGATGCTGTTCAGCACGGCCGAACTTGAGGAGTTGGGTGGACAGAGCCGGCTCGGCGCCTATCTTAAGTCTAGGGTCGATGCGATACCGGAGATGTTCGCCAAGATACCTGGCGTACCCCCGGTGGCCATGACAGACGCCTACGTCCTGGGCGACAGTCCGCTGGTGACATTGACCGCGCTGGTTCCCCCTATGCAGCCAGATCCTACATCGAGCCGGTACAAGCTGCTGCCAACACCAAGGCTTCTCGACAACGGAAGCTATGCGGAGCGTGCGGGTGGGCGCCCCATGCGGGTCTACACTTACGTCGATGCAGGACTGACATTCAGGGACATGCTGGCGCGTTTCAGGCTTCTTTCGGCAGCATAGGCTCCGGAACAAGTGCCTGTCTGATTTCATGGCCGGGCCCACCCGCCTGCCGCTTCACCAAGGACTTCGCATGATCGACCGACGTTCAATCATCGCCGGCGCTGCCGCGCTTGCCGCAGCGCCCATGCTTGCTGGAAAAGCGCTCGCCGCTCCTGCGCAAAAGCAATCCTCGCTAGGATCGGCCAGCTTCCCTTCCGGCTTCCTGTGGGGCGCGGCTACTGCCGGCCACCAGATCGAGGGTAACAACACGAATTCCGACCAGTGGCTTCTCGAGAATGTGCAACCTACTATCACTGGCGCGCCGTCGGGGGATGCCGTCAACAGCCTCGAGCTATGGCGAGATGACCTCGACCTTGTGAAAAGCATGGGGCTCAATGCGTTCCGCTTCAGTCTTGAGTGGCCACGCATCGAGCCGGAACCGGGAATGTTCTCGCGCGCCATGCTCGATCACTACAAAGCCATCATCGATGGCTGCCGCGAACGTGGTATTGCCCCGGTGGTCTCCTTCAACCACTACACAACGCCACGCTGGTTTGCCGCCCAAGGAGGATGGTTGCATCCCGATGCGAGCGACCTGTTCACTCGTTTCTGCGAGCGGGCGGCCAAACATCTGGCAAGCGGAATAGCAATCGCGACGACCTTGAACGAGCCGAACCTGCCCCGCCTGTTGCCCTTCGTTCTGCCCCCTCAGTTCATGGGAGGCTTGCGCGCCAATCTGGCTTCGGCCGCAAAGGCTGCGGGCGTACCGCGCTATCTCGTGGCTAACACCGTCTTGCCGGAGGACGTCCCCGCGCTGACCGCCGCGATGATCAAGGGCCACAAAAGTGCGCGTGCGGCGATCAAGGCAGTGCGCCCCGACCTTCCCGTCGGCTTCACACTGTCGATTGCCGACGACCAGGCCGTCGGCCCGAATTCCATCCGAGACCGGATGCGGGCCGAACTCTACGGAGACTGGCTGGCAGTGGCGCGCGATGACGATTTCGTCGCCATCCAGAACTACGAACGCATCCTGTGGGGCAAGGATGGCCGCCTCCCTGCGCCTGCGGGCACGCCGCGCAATTTCCGCGGCGCCGAAGTATATGCTCCGTCACTCGCCGGCGCGGCGCGATTTGCCTACCAGGCGACCGGCAAGCCGGTTTTGGTGACCGAGCACGGTGTCGGAACCGACGACGATACAATCCGCGCCAACCTTATCCGCGACGGCCTACGGGAACTTCACGGGGCGATGGCCGAAGGAGTCCCGGTACGAGGCTATATCCATTGGACGCTGATGGACAATTACGAATGGGGTGCTGGCATCGGCCACGGCGCCTTCGGCCTTGCCAGCGTCGATCCGATCACATTCAAACGGTCTCCTAAGCCAAGCGCTAAGATTTTGAAGGCAATCGCTCAATCAAATTCAATATCGCCGATTTGAGGTGGTAGCAGCCGGGCTCGATCTCTTGTGTAAGGGAAGGCGCGAAACTCGTTTTCGCCCTTCCGACCATGTCTGCCCGACGCAGACGGGCGTACTCTGAGGTGGTTCCGCCTTCTTGGACAGTTTGGCGGCTGAGTTAAGCTAAACCCGGTTGTCGTTCATGCCGCCTGCTTGATCATCAGATCATGGGGGGCATGCCCCCCATGATCTGATTGCCCGTTCCGTCGATAGGCCTCGGCCGGCGTTCTGCCGGCAAGGCTCGAGTGCGGACGCTGGGTGTTGTAATAGGTAATCCATGAGCAAGACCAGCCTTCAGCTCCGAACCGGTCTCGAAGGCATGGAGGTAGACGCATTCGTACTTCAGGGAGCGCCAGAGTCGCTCGATGAAGACGTTGTCCATCCACCGTCCCCGACCGTCCATGCTGATGCGGACTTCGGCCTCGCGTAGCACGCTGGTGAAGGCGAAGCTGGTGAACTGGCTACCTTGATCGGTGTTGAAGATTTCCGGCTTGCCGAACAGGGCCAGCGCCTCTTCCAGTGCCGCGACGCAGAAGCCGGCATCCATGGTATTCGACAACCGCCAGGCCAAAACCTTCCGGGTCGCCCAATCCATGATCGCCACCAGATAGAGGAAGCCCCGGCGCATGGGGATGTACGTCACGTCGGCGCACCAGACGTGGTTGGGCCGCTCGATCGCCAGCTTGCGCAGCAGATACGGATAGACCCGGTGCTGCGGATGCGGATCGCTCGTACGGGGACGCTGGTAGATCGGCGTCAGGCCCATCTTTGCCATCAACCGCCGTGCCCGACGACGACCGATCTCGTGTCCGGCACGCCGCAAGTGCCGCGCCATCTGGCGGCTGCCATACCACGGGCAGTCCAGGAACGTCGCGTCGATCACCGTCATCAGTGCCAGCGTCTCATCGGTCTCCGGCACCGGCGCATAGTAATAGGACGAGCGGCTGATCCGCAGCAGGCGACACTGCGCCGAGATTGACAGGCGATGGTGAGCAGGTTCGACCATCGCCCGCCTCCGGTCCACGCTCATCGACCGAAGGCTTTCGCTAAAAAGATCCTATGCAGGTCGCCGGGATTAACCGGTATCCTGACGGCAGTGTCATTCAGGAGATTGGCCATGACGATGGAACAGGAGTTTGCTTCACCAGCATCGAACACTGAGACCGTTTA
>NZ_BAAILP010000064.1:0-4805 GCF_054589055.1 Novosphingobium sp. 11B
CCTTGCCAGCGGTCCCAGCCTTCGCTGGGATGACGCCTATTTTAATTCATATGCCTCACCGCCGCTGATCGAACCGCCGCCCGAGCATGGCCCCGGCGATATTGACCTTCTGGATATCGATCGCCCCGCCCGCGATGCCCCAACCCCACGAGTCCCGCAGGCGACGCTCCATCGGGAACTCCTTGGAATAGCCGTAAGCCCCCATCAGCTGCATCGCATCGCCCGTCACCTCGCGCGCGATGGTGTTGGCGAAGCACTTGCCGGTGGAGCTGTGCAGCACCGAAGGCAGGCCATCCTCGGCCAGCGAGGCGGCGCGCCAGATCAGCAGGCGGGCGGCCTCGATCTTCATCTGCATCTCGGCCAGCTTGATCTGCACCGCCTGGAATTCGGCGATCGCCTTGCCGAACTGCTTGCGCTCCTGAACGTAGACGCTGACGTCCTCCAGCGCGCCCGAAGCCTGCGCCAGCGACATCGTGGCATTGCCGCAGCGTTCGAGGTCGAAGGCTTCCATCAGCTTCTTAAAGCCGCCGCCGGCCTGCACGATGATATTGTCGAGCGGCACTTCGCAATCGTCAAAGTTGATGTCGGACGACGGCACGCCGCGAAAGCCCATCAGCTCCTCGTTGGGGCCGAACGAGATGCCCGGCGCATCCTTTTCCACCAGCACCGCGCCGATGCCCTTGGCGCCCGGATCGTCGGACAGGCGGCAGTAGACGACATAGGCGTCGGAATGCCCGCCGCCCGAGCACCAGCGCTTGGTGCCGTTGATGATGAGCTTGTCGCCCTTGACCACGCCCCTGGTCTTGAGGTCGGTCAGCGCGCTGCCCGCGTCCGGTTCGGACATGGAGACCGCCACCACCATGTCGCCCGAGCAGACGGCGGGAACCACGCGCTTCTTCAGCGTGTCGGACGCAAAGTGCTCGATCGCGCGCACCGGTCCGACCGAGCTTTCGAAGATCGGGAAGCCGACCGCGGAAGAGATCTTGCCGAACTCCTCCAGCACGATCAGCGCCTCGATGTTGCCGAGACCCAGGCCGCCGAGTTCGCTCGACACGTTGATGCCGAGGAAGCCCATCTCGGCATAGCGCTTGACCAGCGCGCGGCTCGGCGGCTTGTTGTCGCGCTCCAGCTCGGCAGCGATGGCGGGCAGTTCAGCGCGGGCGAAGGTGCGGGCGGCTTCCTGCAGCTGGAGCTGGTCTTCGGTCAGCTTGAAGTTCATCGTTTCTTTTCCGTCAGAGCAAATGGGGCTGTTCGATGAGGTTCGCGAGCGCGGCCATGAAGCGGCCACCATCGGCCCCGTCGATCGCGCGGTGGTCGCACGAGAGCGAAAGGTGGAGCACCGGCACGATGCGGATCGCGCCGTCGTCGTCGATGGGCTCGGGCCGGGCGGTGCCGACCGCCAGGATCGCGCCCTGCGGCGGGTTGATGATGGCGTCGAACTGTTCGACCCCGAACCCGCCGAGGTTGGAGAGCGAGAAGCTGCCGCCGATAAATTCCTCCGGCTTGAGCTTGCCGCTGCGGGCGCGCTGGGCGAGGCCCTTCATCACACTCCCGATCTCGGCCACGGAGAGATCGTCGGCGCCGAAGACGATCGGGGTGACGAGGCCCTTCTCGGTCGCCACCGCCACCGCAACATCGGCCGAACCGAAGCGGTGGATGTCGTTGCCGTGGACCTGCACGTTGACGGCGGGCACTTCCATCAGCGCCAGAGCGCAGGCCTTGACGATGAAGTCGTTGACGCTGGGCTTGTCCGACCCCAGCGAAGTGCGCAGCGCCAGAAGACGGTCCGCACGGACGCGGCGACGTACGTAGAAGTGCGGGATCTGCTGCTTGGCCTCAGTGAGCCTGCGCGCGATGGTCCGGCGCATCGAGGACATCGGCATGACATCGACATTGCCCGATGCCGGACGCGGTGCGGACGCTGCCGCGACGGGGGCCGGGGCCGCGCTGGCGGGCGCCGGAGGGCGCGCGGGTGTCGGGGCGGCCTGCTGGACGATCGCCAGCACGTCGTCACGCCGCACTTTGCCGCGCGCGCCGGAGCCCTTGATCGTGGCGAGGTCCAACCCGTGCAGCGCGCCGAGACGGCGGGCGACAGGAGTGGAGAGCACCGGGCTGTCCGGCGTCGCCGCGAAGACGCCGACAAGCTGCGGCTGCGCCTCGGGCCGCGCAGCTTGATGCACGTCCTGCGCGAAGATGCGACCACCCCGGCCCGTGCCGGTGACGGTGGCCAAATCGACGCCAAGGCGCTGCGCCTCCGCCAGCGCAGCGGGGCTGATAGCAAGGCCCTCAGGCACCGGCGGCGCGGCGGGCGTAGCGGGCCTTTCCGGTTCCACGGCAGGTGCAGCAGGCGTATCGTCACCGTCAGGCCCGAAGCCACTTTCGGACGGCGTGAACGCCGCGATCACCGCGTCGATCTCCGCCGCGCTGGCTTCGCCGCCGTCGCTCAGCACCGCCAGCAGCGCGCCGACCGGGTAGGTCTGCCCGGCTTCGGCAAGGATGCGCACGAAGCGGCCGTCCTTTTCCGCCTCGATCTCGTTGGTGATCTTGTCGGTCTCGACCAGCGTGAGCACGGTGCCGCGTTCGAACGGGGCGTTTTCAGCCACCATCCAGTCGGCGATCGTTCCTTCGGCCATTTCGATGCCCCACTTGGGCATCGTGAAGGGCGTGAGCTTTGCCATGTGCCCTCCCCTCAGCGGAAGGCGAGGACGCGGCGCACGGCATCCTCGATCTTCTGCGGCGAGGGCACCCAGGCGCGCTCCAGATTGCGGGCGAAGGGGATCGGGCTGTGCGGCGCCGTCACCATCGCGGGCGGGGCCTTGAGGCTGGTGAAGGCGCGCTCGGTCACCATCGCGGCGATGTCGGCGGCAAGGCTGCAGCGCGGCGGGCTTTCGTCCACCACGACGAGGCGGCCGGTCTGCTCCACCGATTCCAGGATCGCGTCCTCGTCCAGCGGGCTGGTGGTGCGCAGATCGAGCAGGTCCATACCGATGCCGTCCGCCGCCAGCTTGTCGCCGGCTTTTTCCGAGAAGTTCACCATGCGCCCGCAGGCGACCACGGTGACATCGCCGCCCTCGCGCACCACGCGCGCTTCGCCGAAGCGCTGGCGGTGATCGCCCTCGGGCACTTCGCCCTTCACGCCGTAAAGCGTCTTGTGTTCGAAGAACATCACCGGGTCGTCGCCGCGCAGGGCCTCGGTCAGCAGGCCCTTGGCGTCGGCCGGGGTGGTGGGCAGCACCACTTTCAGGCCGGGCATCGCCGTCAGCATCGCGTAAACCGACTGGCTGTGCTGCGCCGCCGTCTGCATGCCCGCGCCGTAGACCAGCCGCACCACGGCGGGGCACTTGGTCTTGCCGCCGAACATGTAGCGGAACTTGGCCATCTGGTTCCAGATCTGGTCGAGGCTGACGCCCACGAAGTCCGCGAACATCAGTTCGGCCACCGGCCGCTTGCCCGAAAGCGCCGCGCCCGCCGCCGCGCCGATAATGGCGCTTTCGCTGATGGGGGTGTCGATCACGCGCTCCGGCCCGAACTTCTTCCAGAGCCCCGGACTGGTGCCCCAGATGCCGCCGATCGCCTCGGGGCCGCCGGCGGTGCCGTTGCCGCCGACCACGTCCTCGCCGAGCAGGATAATGTCGGAATCGCGTTCCATTTCCGCGTGCAGCGTCGAGACGATCGCCTCGCGGATGTTCATGATGGCCATCTGCGGTTCCTCAGTAATATTCGACGTAGACGTCGTCGGCGACAGTGGCGGGATCGGGCTGCTCGTCGGCACGCGCCTCTGCCACGGCCTCTTCGATCAGGGCGAGCACTTCGGCGTCGACCGCATCGAGATCGGCGTCGGTCAGCAGAGCGGCGCCGGTGACGCGGGCGCGAAAGGCCTTGAGGCAGTCCCGCTCGGCACGGATGCGGTCGAGTTCACCCTTGCCGCGATAGCGCTGCGGATCGCCCTCGAAGTGGCCGTAGTAGCGCTCGGTATCCAGCTCGATCGCGGCGGGGCCATTGCCGGCGCGGACATATTCGAGAAGTTCCGTGAAAGCCGCGTAAGTCTCGAAGAAGTCGCAGCCATTGGCGCGCCAGGCCTTCATCCCGAAGCCCTCGGCGCGGCTGGCGATGTCCTTGCTGGTGCCCACGGCGTAGGCATCGCCGGTGTGCTCGGAATAGTGGTTGTTCTCGAAGACGAAGATCGCCGGAACCTTGGTCACGACGGCCAGGTTCATCGCCTCGAAGGTGGTGCCCTGATTGCAGGCGCCGTCGCCGGAGAAAGTCACGCCCACCCTGCCCTTGCCGTCGATGCGCGCGGCGATCGCGGCGCCCACCGCCTGCGGTGCACCGCCGCCGACGATGCCGTTCGCGCCGAGCATCCCCACTTCGAGGTCGGCGATGTGCATCGAGCCCGCGCGGCCCTTGCAGAGACCTCCAGCGCGGCCGTAGATTTCCTTCATCATTCCCTTCACGTCGCAGCCCTTGGCGATGCAATGGCCATGGCCGCGATGGGTGGAGACGATCTTGTCGTCCACGGTCAGCTGGTCGCAGATGCCCACGGCAACCGCTTCCTGCCCGGCGTAGAGGTGCGTGAAGCCGCCGATCTCGCCGGTCTTGATCTCTTCGTGCAGGCGTTCCTCGAATTCGCGGATGGTCTTCATCCGGCGATAGGCGCCCAGCAGTTCGTCGCGGTTCAGTTGCATCGCCGCTGCTCCCGTTGGTGTTCTTAAATCGTCGTCCCGAACTTGATCCGGGACCGGTGGCTGTCTTTAGGCGCGCCCTGCCGAGGGTTGGGTGACGCTCGGCCAGCGGTCCCGGATCAA
>NZ_BAAILP010000064.1:4978-26918 GCF_054589055.1 Novosphingobium sp. 11B
CCGACTGCATGCCCGTCTGCACCGTCGGCAGGTTGAAGGCATCCTGATCGAGCACCTGACCGATGGTCTTGTCGCCGTGTTTGAAGCGCTGATGGCGGACCCGCTCCGGCCATTCCTCACCCTCGGGGACGAGGCCGAACATCCAGATGTCGTAGTACATCTTGTTCGGGTCGGTGGCGTGCGGGCGCTGACGGAACAGCATGACGTCGTCCGCGTGGACGTTCACCGACACGTTCGGGAAGATCGTGTAGTGGTAGTCGTCGGTCAGTTGCTCGTCATTGAGTTCGGAATAGTCCTTGCCCTGCGCCGCGCCATGCTCGCGCTTGAACAGTTGCACGTCGCGGCGGATGTCGGAGACGCGGCCTTCGTATTCTGCCGGGTCCATCCCCGCATGCACCATAATCTCGTGGATCGCGGGCGGGATCTGGCTCGGCATCGCCACACGCGGGGATATCGCCGCGAAGGGGATCAGGTAGCGGTTGTGCTTGCCGTAGCAGTCGATCTGGACGTTGACGTCGTCGAGATACCACTTGAGCTGCGGGTGGATGCCCTGGACGTGGTAAGTCTCGCTGAAGGCATCGACCGAAGTTTTCCAGTTGCAGTCCCACTCGACGGTGATGTCGCGCATCCACGCCATCCGCTCGGGATGATAGGGTTCGAGGTGGCGCTTCAGCGGATCGATGAAGTCGTCGAACGGCTCGACCTTCGGATCGAGCGAGAACCATACGAAGCTGTTCCACTCGATGCAGGGCAGCGGCGTCAGCTTCATGCCGTCCGGGCCGCCCTGCACGAAGGTGCACAAGTCCGGGATATGCTCGAGCTTGCCGTCGAGGCCGTAAGTCCAGTGGTGATACATGCACTGGAACTTCTCGGCATTGCCGCGCCCCTCGGGACGCAGGCGGTTGCCGCGATGGAGGCACAGGTTCGGGAAGGCGCGGATCGAGCCGTCGGCCTGACGCACGATCAGCACGGATTCCTTGCCGATATCAGTGCAGATATAGTCGCCCGGTTCCTTCAGGTCGTCGGAGCGGCCGCCGAGCAGCCACACCTTGGTCCAGACCCGCTCCCACTCCAGCTTCATGAAATCGGGCGAGTAGTAGCGCGCGGCCGGGATTATGTCGGTGCCCAGCTCCGGATCGGGCGCACGCTCCGTCGGGGTGCCGTTGCCCACGGACTCGGGATCGACGCGAAACACGTCGACGACGCGCTTGACGTCCATCGACGCCCGGTCCCAGCCCATGACATGCGGCTTCATCAGAAGTGCGTCCTGTTGGTGAAGCCCCCGTCGACGACGAGGTGCGACCCGTTGCACCAGCTGGCAGCGTCGCTGGCGAGGAAGGCGATGGCCTTGGCCACTTCCTCCGGTCGGCCGAGGCGGCCCGAAGGCTGCTGGCGAAGCTGGGAAGCGTAGAACTTCTCCATCGTGCCCTTGATCATGTCCCAGTTGCCGCCCTCGAACTCGATCGGACCAGGGGAGACGACGTTGACGCGGATGCCGTTCTTGCCGTGCCACAGCGCCAGCTGCTTGCCCCAGGTGACGAGGCTGGCCTTCATCGCGTTGTAGGCCTGCGGACCGCCCATCGCCTCGCCCACCGAAGTCGAGCCGAGCAGGACGATTGCGCCGCGCTGCTGCTCGGTCATCTTTTCGATCACGCCCTCGACCGCGCGAACCACGCCCATCACGTCGGTCTCGAAGGCGTTGTACCAGTACTTCTCGCTGCCCATGCCGCCGCCGGCCGAGGTGAACGGCACGAGGATATCGACGCCGTCGAGCGCCTCGATCGCCCAGTCGATCCAGGCCTTGTATTCCTCGGGCTGCTTGGCGTTGACGGCCTTGCCGACGACTTTGGTGCCGTACTTCGAAAGGTTGGCGACGGCGTCCTTGACGCTGTCCTCGCTGCGCGCGGTGAGTGCGATGTCGCAGCCCTCGCGCGCCAGGACTTCGGCCACAGAGTAGCCGATGCCGCGCGCCGCGCCGACGAGGATCGCCTTCTTGCCCGCCAGTCCCAGATCCATTCGCTTCTTCCTTGTTCCGTATGGCCGCGGAGTCGGAGTGCGGCCTTGAAGTCTTGAGAGGACTGTAAGCCCCTCGCCCCGGACGATGCAATAAAAAAGACAATCACGACTGCCTTTTTTATTTTCGGTTTCAAACCGCCTGCAACTCCGCGATCAGCCCTTCGCGCAGGCGGAACTTCTGGATCTTGGAGGTCGACATCGGCCACTCCGCGACGAAGCGCACATGACGCGGGATCTTGAAGCTGGCGATGCGGCCCTTGCAGTGGTCGATCAGTTGCTGCTCGCTGGCGCTCTCGCCCTCGGCGAGTTCGACGAAGGCGGCAGGGACTTCGGAGTAGCGGTCGTCCGGCAGGCTGACGACCTGCGCCAGCTTCACCGCCGGATGAGTCTGCAGCATGGCCTCGATCTCCGCCGCCGCGACGTTCTCGCCGCCGACCTTGAGCATGTCCTTGGTACGGCCATGGAACATGACGTTGCCGTCCGCGTCGATCGAGCCGATGTCGCCGGAGAAGAACCAGCCGCCCCGGATGGCCTCGGCGGTCTTTTCGGGGGCGTTGTAGTAGCCCTTGAGGATGTTCGGGCCGCCCAGCACGATCTCGCCCTGCTCTCCCGGCCCGCAATCCTCGCCGGTTTCGGGATCGACGATGCGCACCTTCCACTCGTCTAGCGGCACCCCGCAGCGGCCGGTGCGCACGTCGTAGCTGTCGGAAAGACGGCTGGTGGAGACGGTGCCCGCGCCTTCCGTCAGCCCGTACGTGCCGACCTGGATGGTGTGCGGCATGGCCTCGGCCACCGCCAGTTTGATCCATTCGGGCTGGACCGCAAAGTTGGAGTTCATCACCCGCAGCTTCGACAGGTCGGTATCCTTGAAGGTCGGGTGGGTGATGAGGTCCTGCATGATCGTGACGAAGCTGGGATAGGCGATCGTCGCGCCCTCCTTGCCCAGCATCGCCAGCCCTACCCCGGCATCGAAGCGCGGGATCGTCATGTAGACGCCGCCAAGGTCGAGGATCATCGTCATCGGCAGGATGCCGGCGATGTGGAAGATCGGCAGCGGCGACCAGACCTTGTCCTCGCCGGTGCATTCGTAGCGCACACCGAGATTGCGGCTGTTCGCCACTTGCGCGCGGTGGCTGATCATCGCGCCCTTGGGATTGGCCGTGGTGCCCGAAGTATAGAGGATCATCGCCGTATCCTGCGGCGAGACGGCGTCGATCCGCGCATCCACTTCGGCCTCGGGCGTCTCCAGCCCCGCCCCCAGCGCCGCGCGGGCGGAAACAAGGTAAGGCGCGCACCGGTCGTCCAGGCACACGATGCTGCGCAGGCGGGGCGCCTCGGGCAAGGCAAGCGCCCAGGGATCCTCCGCCTGCGTCAGCGAGGGCAGCGCCGCTTCGAGACGTGCGCTGAAATCGAGACCGTCGGCGACTTTGCCGATGGTGATGATCGTCACGAGATCGGCGTCGGCGGCGACGAAGCCCAGTTCGCTCGCCTGATACCGCGCGTTGACCGGCACCGCGACTGCGCCCGTCATGGTGATGCCATAGAACGCGGTGATGAAGTCCACGCAAGTCGGAAGCAGCAGGCCGACGTTGTCGCCGGGCTTCACGCCCATCGCCACTAACGCCCGCGCCCAGCTGCGCGCCGCCTCGTTCAGTTCGGTGTACGTCAGCCGCCGGTCCGGCAGTACGATCGCATCGCGGTCCCCGAACTTGCCTGCCGAGGATCGCACCATCTCGCCCATAGTCAGGATCGGCCTATCGCCCATTCCCGCTCTCCCATGTCCTGTGCTCTTATCAGATCGCGCGGCAAAGCGCCCGATCATGCGAACTGTGTTTGACGCCAGCTTATCAAGCGGCGGGAAAAATACAATCAGTCATGTCTGTTTTGTTTACAGGTGTGGCAAGGTGATGCCAGCGGGGCGATATCCGCAGGAATGGCCGCGATCCGGGGCCTTCGGGTGCTTGCCTAACGGGCGGTCCAGAGCGTAAGCGGATTGAATCCGCAATCACTGCCGACAGCATTTTCCAGGCGAATCACATGGCCCTTTCGCGCACGCGCACCACCCGCACTGCAAAGCCCGCCGCTCCCAAGGCGTCTCCCACAAAGAATGGCGGCACGACTCTGCAGGCGACCAAGGCGGCACAGACGCGCGCGCGGCTGATCGACGCGACGGTGCGCTGCCTCGTCAAGCACGGCTACGCCAACACCACGACGCCGCGCGTGGCCGAGGAGGCGGGCCTGTCTCGCGGAGCGATGATGCACCACTTCGAGAACGGCGCCGCGCTCATCAAGGCGACCATCATCGAACTGCACGAGAAGCGCCTGCGCGCTTTCCGCCGCGCCGCCGAGAAGCCGGAGGAGCACGACGTCGATACGCTGGTGGAAGTCTACTGGGCGCAGGTCCAGAAACCCGCGTTCATCGCCTTCCACGAACTTGCCGTGGCGGCGCGCACCGACAAGGACCTCGGCGCGATCCTCTTCCCGCTGCAGGAGGAATTCCGCGAACGCTTCAACGCGCAGGCTGATGCCCTTTTCCCCGAATGGCGCGATGCTCCGGCCCAGTTCGACATGGCCATGAACCTGTCCCAGACGATCCTCGAAGGCATGGCCATCGCGGTGCAGACCGGCGCGATGGACAAGGCCAAGGTCCCGGCCATGCTGACCCATCTTGAGAACCAGATCCGCGCGCTGATGCCGTGGCACAAGGGCGTCGCCGTCTCGTAAAAACAATCTTGTTTGTCTTTTTGATCGCCCGCCGCTACCGTGGTGGCGGGCAGAGGATCAACGCGGCGCAAGTCGGCCTCTGTCCCGATTCGTGAGGACAAGAGATTTGAACGCGCCCAGCAACTACACCGCGAAAGTGTTCCGCCCCGAAGACGATGGCCCGGACCGTCCGGCGCGCGGCCTCGACGAAGAGGCGCTGCGCGCGCAGTCCACGATCTACCGTGACGACATGCTCGCCGGGCAGACGGTGCTGATTACGGGCGCGGGCAGCGGCATGGGCAAGGCGGCGGCGTTCCTGGCAGCGAAGCTGGGCGCCAACGTAGCCATCTGCGGGCGCGACCTGGAAAAGCTGCAGACCACCGTGGACCTTGTGCGCGAGGAGGTCGGCAGCGAAGTCCTCGCCGTATCGACCAACATCCGCGATCCCGAAGGCGTCGAGGCGCTGATCGGCACCGTCCACGATCACTTCGGCGGGCTCGATACGCTGGTCAACAACGCGGGCGGGCAGTTCCCACAGGACGCCATAGACTTCACCCGCAAGGGCTGGCTGGCGGTGATCGACACCAACCTCAACGGGACCTGGTGGATGATGCAGGAAGCCGCCAAGCGCTGGCGCGAGGACGGCAAGCCGGGCAACATCGTCAACATCGTCGCCAACGTCGAGCGCGGCATGCCGCAGGCGGCGCACACCTGTGCGGCGCGTGCGGGGGTGATCTACCTCTCCAAGACGCTTGCCACCGAGTGGTCGCAGTGGAACATCCGCGTCAACTGCATCGGCCCCGGCGTGATCGAGACCGAGGGCTTCCGCATGTACCCGGAGGAAGCGCTCGCCCGCTTCCACAAGGCCAACCCGATGCGGATGCGCGGCAACGCCTGGGACGTGGCCGAGGCGATCGCCTACCTGGCCTCCCCGGCGGCGCGGTTCATCAATGGCGACCTCATCATCATGGACGGCGGGCAGGCCCAGTGGGGCGTTATCTGGCCCGCCGGGATGCCGGAATATTTCAGCGAGGACGGGGCGGCGTAGCCCTGCTCCCTCTTCCCGTCATCCCCGCGAAGGCGGGGACCCAACTGATGAGCGTGCAACAGGCACCGTCAGGAGATGGGTTCCCGCCTTCACGGGAATGACTGCTCTGTTTTTAGAAAACAACGGATGGAGAGAGACATGGGCCGGGTTGAAGGCAAAGTCGCGCTGGTCACCGGCGGCGGCTCGGGGCTGGGAGCGGCGGACTGCGAGGCGCTCGCCCGTGAAGGCGCCACCGTGGTCGTCACCGACGTGAAGCTGGAGACCGCGCTCGCCGTAGCCGACCGCATCGGTGGCGGCGCGCTGGCGATGGCGCTCGACGTGGCGGACGAAGGGCAGTGGATCGCCGTCATGCAGGAGATCGAGGCGCGCTTCGGCAGACTCGACGTGCTGGTGAACAACGCAGGCGTGGTGCTCAGCGCCGACGTCGAGGATACCACGCTCGAACAGTTCCGCTGGGTCAGCGCGATCATGACCGACGGCGTGTTCCTGGGCTGTAAGCATGCGATTCCGCTGATGAACAAGGGGAGCGGCGGCTCCATCGTCAACATGAGTTCGACCGGCGCCCTGCTCGGCTATCCGATCTTCTTCGCTTATTCCGCCGCCAAGGGCGCGGTGCGGGCGATGACCAAGTCGGTCGCGGTGATGTGCCAGGAAAAGGGCTACAAGATCCGCTGCAACTCGGTGCATCCCGGCGCGATCGAGACGCCGATGGTGCAGACCGCCGAAGGCCGCCTCGACAAGCCGAAGGAAATCCCGGACGGCGTCCTGCCTCCCGGCACGCCGGGCCATCCCAAGGACGTGGCGGCGCTGGTGCTGTTTCTCGCCTCGGACGAATCCCGCTTCATCACCGGCGCGGAGCTTGTCATCGACAACGGCGTGACGATCAGGCCGTTCTGACCGGTCAGAGCAGGAGCGGCTGCCCTTCCTCCATCGCCAGCAGCCAGGCTTTCGCCTCGATGCCGCCAGCGAAACCGGTGAGGTTGCCGCTCTTGCCGATTACCCGGTGGCACGGCGCGATGATCGAGATGGGGTTGCGCCCGTTCGCCGCGCCGACCGCGCGGCTTGCACCCGGAGTGCCGAACCCGCGCGCGATCTCGCCGTAGCTTCGCGTTTCGCCGAAGGGAATTTCCAGCAACGCGGCCCAGACCTTGCGCTGGAACTCCGTGCCCCGGAAATCCAGCGGCAGATCGAACACGCGCCGACCGTCCGCGAAGTATTCGCGCAGCTGTGTCTGCGTGGCCGCCAGAACCGGATGCTCCTCATCGATCAGCGGCCCGAGGGGAACCCGGTCCGGCCGATCATTCTCCCACAGCACCGCGACCAGCCCGGCGTCGCCGGCCACCAGCGTGAGTTCGCCCACCGGCGACGGCATCATGCGGCGATAGAGAGGCTGTTCCATCCGCGCCTCCTTGCCGCCGCCGCGCCGGGTGTCAATCCGTCAGAGGATCATAACCGGAACATTTGTACTATCTAACCTTTCAGCCAACGGTCCAGTTCGACGTGGAAGTGCCTTAGCCGGGCTTCCTGCTCGCCCCAGAGCGGGCCACGGAATCCCCGCGAACGCGCGCCCGCCTGAACGATCGGCAGCAGGTCGGAGTCCTGATCCAGAACCTCGCCCATACCCGGCGGTTCGCCGAGCCCGGTATGGACCACCTCGGGCCGCGTCGCGCCCGTCACGTCGACCTCCGCGCCCAGCCCCATCCAGCCCGGCGCGCCGTAGCCAGGGGCATCGACGTGGCGATAGAGGATGGTGGTTTCGTAGGTGAACTGCTCCGGATCGCTGGCGTGCGGCTTGAAGCGATGGAGGAACACCGCCTCGGGGTGGCAGCCGATCTGGGTATTGGGAAATATCCCGAAGATCGTCGCATCGGTCAGCTGCGCATCGGAGAAGTGCGAGTAGTCCAGCCCGATCCGCGCCGCCCGATCCCGCTTGGCATGGGCCACCGCGGAGCGGCTTTCCATGGCGGTGCCGGTGAAGCTGTCCGGATCGACGCCCGCGTCGGCCAGCAGCATGGCGATGCCGGGATTGATCCTCTCCTGATCCGGGAAGTGCGAGTTGGGCTGGGCCATCGGCACGAACTGGCGAGAGAGGCCGTGCGGGAAGAGGTCGATGTGCGTGCGGTCGTCAATCACCCCCATCGTCTGCGGATGGATCGCGTGAAGGTGATAGCTCTCGTAGAAAGCGTCGATTCCGCCCTTCCAGTTCGCCGCCCAGTCCGACCGGCGATGCTGGACGACGTGCATCCGGTCCATGCCGTAAGTCTCCAGCATCGGCAGGATCGGTGCGAGGAACTCGGCCAGCGGCCGCGCGCCTTCGTCCATGTTGATGAACACGAGGCCCGCCGCTTCCTCCGCGCGAACCGAGGTCAGGTCGGTGCCATGGCAGAGCACTTCGGGGCGGAAGGTCTCGGCGTCGGTCACCTTCTGGTTGTGCCCGTCGATCCCGTAACGCCACGAGTGAAACGGACAGGTGAAGCTGTCCTGGCTGCCCATCTCTCCGGTGACGAGGCGGCTGCCCCGGTGCGGGCACACGTTGTAGTGCGCCGCTACCGAGCCGTCCGCCTGCCGCACGACGATGAAACTCTCCGGTCCGGTATCGAACTTCACCCAGTCGCCGGGCTCGGGAATATCGCTGGACGGCGCGGCGAGCAGCCAGGTGCGGGCGAAGACCTCGTCCAGCTCGCGGGCGAAGAATTCGGGCGAGGTGTAGCGCGCGGGATCAGGCCGTGCAGTGCCGTTGTCGATCGCCGGGGCGGGCTGGTCGAACGGGTGATCGGAGCCCTTGTGGACGGTCCAGCTGCGCGGATCGTAGTTCATGCGCCTGCCTCCATCCGGCGGTCGAGTTCGGCGTGGAAGTGGCGCAGGCGGCCTTCCTGCTCGCTCCACAGCGGTCCCCGGAAACCGCGCGAGCGGGCGCCCGCCTGCACGATGGGCAGGAGGTCGGAGTCCTGGTCCAGCACTTCGCCCAGCCCCGGCGGCTCGCCGAGGCCGGTGTGGACGATCTCGGGCCGAGTGGCGCCGGAAAGGTCGGTGTCCTCGCCCAACCCCATCCATGCCGGAGCGCTGTAACCGGGCGCATCGACATGGCGGTAGAGAATGCAGGTGTCGTACGTGAACTGGTTCGGATCGCTGGCATGCGGGAGGAAACGGTGGAGGAAGATAGCCTCCGGATGGCAGCCGATCTGGGCATTGGGGAACAGACCATAGACCACGGAATCGCTGAGCTGGCTGTCGCTGAACCGCTCATAGCCGAGCCCGAGGTCTGCGGATCGGCGGCGCTTGGCCTGCTGTACCGCGCGGCGAGTTTCGGCGGCCGTGCCGTCGTACGTCTCGGGATCGATCCCGGCGTCGCGCAGCATCGACTGGATGCCGGGGTTCACCGTCTCCTGATCGCCGTAGCGCGCGGCGGGCTGCGCGAAGGGCACGAACTGGCGCGATAGACCGCCGGGCCAGAGGTCGATCTGGGTGCGGTCGTCCATCAGGCACTGCGTCTGCGGGTGGACGGCATGGAGGTGGTAGATCTCGGCGAAGGCATCCACCCCGCCCTTCCAGTTCGCGCCCCAGTCCGAGCGGCGGTGCTGCACCACGTACATCCGGTCGATGTCGTAGAGTTCCAGATGCGGCAGGATCGGCGCCAGCCATTGCTTCAGCGGCTCGACCTGCGGGTCCATGCAGATGAACACCAGCCCCACCGCCACCTCGCAGCGTACCGAAGTGAGATTGCGGTCGTGGCAAAGCACTTCGGGCCGGAACGTCTCCGGATCGGTGACCGCGACGTTACGGCCCTCGAGGTCGAACTTCCACGAATGGAACGGGCAGGTGAAGCGGTCGAGCGAGCCGAAGTCCGACGTCACGAGGCGGCTGCCGCGATGCGGACAGACGTTGTAGTGCGCATAGATCGCGCCGTCGTCGCCGCGCACGACGATGAAACTCTCGGGACCGACATCGAAAGTGAAGAAGTCCCCCGACTCCGGAATGTCGGATGCAGGCCCGGCCAGCAGCCAGCTCCTGGCGAAGACCTTCTCCCACTCCTCGCGCATGAAGGCGCGGTCGTGGTAGCGGCGCGGGTCGGGCCGCTCGGTGCCGTTGTCGATCGCGGGCGAGACGCGCGCGTTGAACGGATGCGGCGTGCCGACATGGATGTTCCAGTCGTCGAAATCGAGCTTCATCATGGTCATCCCTCTCCTCTGGGATCCACCGGGCGGCCGTCTCTCATGTCCGACTCACCCTCGGGGTGGACATTCAGTAGAAAACAGTCATGAATGTTTTTCAAGAAGGATCGCGACCACCCGTGCCGACCGGACGCGGGAACGCGGCATAGCGGGAGAGTGACCGAGATGAGCCGCATCTATGGCAGGATTTTCCAGATCGCCTACGTCGTCCCAGACCTCGACGAAGCGGTCGAGCACTGGACGAAATCGATGGGAGTCGGACCGTTCTACGACTTCCCGATTCCCCTTCCCTTCGAGGAACTTTCCGTCGCCGACAGCCCGGCGCCGCTGGACGAACCGATCTTCGGAGGCGTCTCGATCAGCTACAGCGGCGACACGATGATCGAACTGATCCAGCCCGGCGCGGCGCCGTCCACCTACCGCGATTTCCTGGAAAGCGGCAAAAGCGGCGTGCATCACTACGGCACCTGGATCGATGACTACGAGGCCACGCTGGCACAGGCACGGGCGGACGGCGTGCCCGTGCTGCTGGAAGGCCGGTTGCCGCTGTCGCGCTTCGCCTATCTCGATACCGCGCGCAACGGCCTCAGCCCTCTGATCGAGGTAATCGCACCGCTGCCGCCGATGGTCGAGTTGTTTGCCATGATCAAGGACGCGGCGGCAGCCTGGGACGGCAGCGATCCGCGCCGCTCGATCTGAAAAGCCCTTGCGAAAATGCCCCAACGCATATCCGTAACGGATATGGTCCGATTTGAAGTTTCCTCGATAAACCCCATATCGGGCTCATGACGGAAGAATCCTCCCGATTGAGCAGGCGTATGCTCATGGCCGGAAGCGCGGCCGTTGGAATCGGCGCGCTGGCGCAGTCCACCTCGAGATCGCTCGGGCCGTTGGCGCCGCCAGCGCCCGTGCGTATTCCGGCACCGCCGAAGCTGGTCGAAGCGCGTCCCGCCGCTCCGCGTTCGGCATTCTCCACCGTCGATCCCAAGCTGCTGCGCAAGGCGCTCGCCTCGCTCGATCGGCATTCGAAGCTGATCAAGGCCCATGATCGTATCGCGATAGTCGATTTCGACGCGCCATCTTCCGAGATGCGCATGCATTTTCTCGACGTTATCGATGGCAAGGCCTCGAAGCTGCTGGTCGCTCACGGCTCGGGTTCCGACCCGCACCATACCGGCTTTGCCGAGCGGTTTTCGAACGCCTTCGGCTCCAATGCGTCGAGCGAGGGCGCCTTTCTCACCGACGACTATTACGTCGGCAAGCATGGCCGTTCGCAGCGCCTGATCGGGCTCGATACGACCAACAACAATGCGCTGGACCGCGCGGTCGTGGTCCATAGCGCGTGGTATGCGAATGACGACATGATCCGCGCGCACGGCAAGCTCGGGCGCAGCCAGGGCTGTTTCGCGGTGGGTGAGAACAAGCTCGACGATGTCTTCCGGTTTCTCGGCAAGGGACGGATGATCTACGCCGGACGGGCTTGAGCCGGGCGGCTTGACTGGCCTATGGGCCAAGCCCCGTCCTCTCCTGCCGAGAATGCCATGCCTCCCGTGAAAGACCTCGCCCAACTTGGCCAGCGCGTCGCCGCCACCCATGGCTGGGCCACCGCCAAGGCATTCAAGGCTTACGCATGGACCGAGGCCGACCAAGCGCGCATCGCGGCAACGGCCGCCGACCTGCTCAAGGTCTTCCCGATGCAGGCCGGTTCGGGAATGCTGCTGAGCACGGCACTTGCGGTGCAACTCGAACGCCGTCTTGACGCACCCGTCGTCCTGGTAGCCGGTACGCTGAGCATCGACGGCATGCCGGTTCAGGGCGACCGCCGGCCTTTCGATGGCCCGCAAATCTTCGGAGAAGTCGGGGGTGAGCCCGCATGGAACGGCCATTTGTGGATCATGGTCGGCGCCCATGTCGTAGATGTCGCCATCTTCGGGCTCGCGCGCTCTGCCGACTGCCGCCCCGAACTCGCCCGCCATGTCCATTCGGTGTTCGGGCCGGACAAGGGCCTCTACGCCGACGAGTGGCGCCGATCGCGGCGCGTCGGTCTCGAATACGAGCCGCAATATGTGCTGAGCCCGGAAGACGTCGATCGACTGATGACCGCCGCCTATCGCCTCATGTCCGGCGACTGACGCAGTGCCCGCTCCGATCCTCTACAGCTTCCGCCGCTGCCCTTATGCCATGCGGGCGAGGCTCGCGGTGATCGTGAGCGAGACGCGCTGCGAACTGCGGGAAGTCAAGCTCTCCGCCAAGCCAGAGGCGATGCTCGCAATATCGCCGAAAGGCACGGTTCCGGTGATGGTCGTGCCGGAGGGCGAAGTCATCGACCAGAGCATCGACATCATGCGCCGGGTGCTGGGCGCAAACGATCCCGAAGGCTGGCTTGAGCGCGACGATCCCGCGCTCATCGCCGTCAACGACGGACCGTTCAAGCACGACCTCGACCGCTACAAGTACCCCGAGCGTCACGGCGGAGACCCCTTGCGGCACCGCGCCGGGGGCCTCGATTTCCTGCGCGAACTGGATGTTCGGCTCGATCGTACCGCAAACCTCTCTGGCGCATCGCGCGGACTGGCCGACGCAGCGGTCATGCCTTTCGTCCGACAGTTCGCAGCGGTCGATGCGGACTGGTTCGCCGAAAATGCCCCGCTCAACGTGCGGGACTGGCTCGCTCGCCATCTCGCATCCCCACTGTTCGAGGCTGCAATGGTTCGCGTACCGCCCTGGACGCCTGAAACCCCGCCGGTGATGTTCCCGGCCTGAGGCAACGTTTGCCGGGTTCGGACTTTGTCTCTCAAAAGGCACGCGACGTCAGGAGACAGACCGAAGGCATGGATCAGGCCAGCGAAACCTCCGACAGCGCGCCCGGTCGCACGCGTCACAAGCGGCTGCAGCTTCGCATCCTCGCAGGCTTCGTGCTCGGGCTCGGCTCGGGGCTGCTGACCTACACGCTTGCGCCCGATGCCGCTTGGATCGCACCCCTCGTCGAATATGTGACGATGCCGATCGGGCAGATTTTCCTGCGCCTGCTGTTCATGCTGGTGCTGCCGCTGCTGTTCTCGGCGCTGGTCATCGGCATTGCCGAGATGGGCGAGATCCGCGCGCTGCGAAAGGTCGGCGTGGCTACGCTGGTCTATACGCTGATCGTCTCGGGGATCGCGGTCGCCATCAGCCTCGCCCTCGTGAACATCCTCAGGCCAGGCGAGGGGGTGGACCGGCAGGCAGCGCAGGAACTGCTTGCCAGGGGTGCGGATTCGGCCGGGAGTATCCTGCAGACTTCCGCGAAATCGACCACCGGCGTCGATGCCGTGCTGGCGCTGGTGCCTTCCAACGTGATCACCGCGATGAGCGAGAACGACATCCTCGCCGTCATGTTCTTCGCGCTGTTCTTCGGCATCGGCCTCCTGCTGGTGCAGAGCCCGCGCACGGAGACGCTCAAGGATGCCATCGAAGGCGTCTTCGAGGTTGCGATGAAACTGATCGGCATCGTCATCCAGCTCGCGCCGATCGCGATCTTCTGCTTCATGTTCAATCTCTCGGCGCAGTTCGGATGGGACCTGCTGGGCAAGCTCGCGGCCTTCGCGGGGGTCGTGCTGCTGGCGCTGGGCCTGCAGATGTTTGGCGTCTACCCCCTGCTCCTCGCCTTCATTGCGCGCAGGAATCCGATCGCCTTCTTCCGCTCGACCCGCGAAGTCAGCCTGTTGGCGTTCTCGACCGCGAGTTCCAACGCCACTCTGCCCACCTCGCTGCGCGTCGCAGACGAGGAACTCCGCCTTCCCAACAAGGTGGCGCGCTTCGTGCTGACGATCGGGGCTACCGCCAACCAGAACGGCACCGCCATGTTCGAGGGCGTGACCGTGCTGTTCCTCGCACAGTTCTTTGGCGTGGACCTGAGCCTGGGGCAGCAGCTTTACGTGATGGTCATCTGCATCCTGGCCGGGATCGGAACTGCGGGCGTTCCTGCAGGATCGCTTCCCGTGGTCGCCCTGATCCTGGGCAGCGTCGGGGTGCCGCCCGAAGGCATCGGCCTCATCATCGGCGTCGATCGCTTCCTCGACATGTGCCGCACGACCCTCAACGTCATCGGCGACCTCGTATGCGCCACCGTGATTTCGGCCGTGAGCGCTCCCGACAGAGCGGCGCCTGTTCGAACGCGGACGACCTAGCTGGGGCCGCAAGTTAGGCTAGAAGGTTTCGCACCTATCTCGAGCCCAAGGCGGTGACGGCGTGCCTATCAGGCTGCGGCTCGCCCTTGCCGTGCCGCCGCTGCCCGCCAGCGCCGGTAGCCGAGCACGGCAAGAGCGACCATCGCGGCGTAGAGCCCCGCCGTCAGCCACAAGTCCTTGAACGCGAACATGCCGACGTAGAGCACGTCCACCGCGATCCACAGCAGCCAGCTGGCCGACTGCCGCCGCGCCGTCCAGTACTGGGCGACGAGGCTGAAGCTGCTCAGCCCCGCGTCCATCCACGGCAAGGCGGCGTCCGTGTAGCGACTGGCGAGCCAGCCTATGGCAGCGGCACCGACCGCCCCGGCGCCGAGACCCGCCGCAGCGCCCAAGGGTGACAGCGGCTTGACGACGATGTCTCCGCTATCCGCCTTGCCCCGTGTCCATGCAGCCCAGCCATAGAGGATGGCCGCGCCGAACAGCGCCTGCAGCACCATGTCGGAATAAAGGCGCACGTCGAGGAAAACCTTGAAATACAAGGCGCAGGCCAACAGGTTGACCGGCCAGCACAGCAACCAACGGCGGGCAGTGAGCCAGATGCCGAGGAAGCTGACGACGACGGCGACGATCTCCAGTATCGACATCAGGCTGCACGCTCCAGCTGGCTCAGGAAATCGCGTCCCGGCGGGGACAGGAACCACTCCGCATGGCCGATGAGATAGTCCTGCCACGCAAGATCGGCCTGACCGCGATCGGCGAGGATTCCTGCGAAATAATCGACTTCCGACAGGGCGAATTCGACATGCACCAGCGGCAGCAGATAGGCGATCGTATGAACATCCGCACCGGTCAGCGGGAGGACCGTCCGGTAGCCCGCGATCAATGCCCGAGCCGCCTGCGGATCGCCCGCATTTCCGCCGATTTCCAGCCAGGGAATGGCCGTTCGCTCGATCGCCGTGGCGAGGTCGTGGATAGCGCAAGTACGGGTCGCCAGACCGAAATCTATAACGGCACTCACATTGCCCCTAACGGACCATAAGAGGTTGGAAGGGTGCCAGTCGTTGTGCGTCCATAGGGTAGGCCGACCCTTGATCCGGTCCACAATTCCCTCGCCCAGCGCATCGAACAGTCGAGCCAGTTCACGGCGCCATGACTTGCCATCGAGGTAGGCGTCGAGAGCCGGCCGTGCTGCCAAATAAGCCTCGGCCGCCGCGAGCGGGTTGGACGAAGGCACGATGGTGAAGCTGGCGACCAGCGGACGATCCTCTCGCGCCTCGGCTGCGAAATCACGCGAAGCCGCATGCAGCCGGGCCAGCGCGACGCCAGCCTCGAAAGCATGATCATGCGAGAGGAAGGGCGTCCACGACTGCCGCTCGCGGTAGAGATCGATGCCCGGCACCCGGCGATGGAGTTCGTACGTCCATTCCCCCTGCGCCACCGCTCCGCCGCCGTCCGACGTCACCATGACATCGGGCACGCTCAGCCCTTTCGCCCGCAGATGTGCCATGAAGGCGTGCTCCTCGCCCAGCGCGGCGGGGGAGCGCACCGCGCGGTGGTGGCGCTTGAGGAACAGCGTTTCCCCGCCCGCTTCCACCAGCGTCGCGGCCGAGAACGGACGAGGGGAATGCCAGCGCAGCGCTTCCAGTCGCCCGACTTTCGGGAAGTGCGCGAGAACGCCTTCCGCCTCGGCCTCCGTTATCGCGGGCCAGACGGGCGCCTCAAGCTCCGTACCCATCCCGTGCACGAGATGGTCCGCCCGAGACACCGCGCCGCTCATGTCAGAACGCGCGCGACAGCGTCGCCACCACCGCCCGGCCGCCGCCGATGTAATAGGCGGGTGCAGAGCCGGAGATCACCGTGCCGCCCCGACCCACCGTGTCCTGCGTGTTGCTGCTGACCGAGTACACGCCCGAAAGCACGCGCGGATTGGTCACGTTTATCGCGTTGACCCGCAAGTCCATGCGCTGCGCATCGATCAGCCCGGCCAGATGCACACCGATCGCTAGGTCGAGCGTCGCATAGCCCTTGATGCTCTCGTCGTTCATGAACGACGAATATTGCCGCCCAACGTACTTGAGCGCGGTGCTGCCGAACAGGCGCCCGTCGTCATAGGTGCTGCCCACGGCAAACTGGAACTCGGGGCTCGAAACCGCGCGCTTGCCCTTCGTCGGCAGATAGTCGCCGCCGATGGCCAGGTCGTCGTCCTGCCGCGTGTGCAGATATTCGCCCGAGGCGTAGATGCTCACGCCCTTGGCCGGGCGATAGTCGATCTCGGCATCGAGGCCGTAGCTGGTCTGACTGCCGCCATTGACCGTAGAATTGACCAGCGCCCCGCCGCTATTGATCACCGTCGCCACCTGCCGGTTGCGGAAGTGATAATGGAACGCGGTCAGCGAGAACGACAGGCTCGGCCCGATATAGCGATAGCCCAGTTCCTCGGAAACCGAGTACTCGTTCTTGAGGTTCGAAGTCCCCTGCTGCACCACCTCGCCGCCGTAGTAGCTGTTGTAGAGCGCGAACTCGTTAGGCGTGCGGAAGTTCGTGGTCACGTTGGCGAACAGCTGCTGCCGCTCGTCCAGCTTGTAGTGCACCGACGCGCGCGGGAGCGCCGCGAAGCTGTCGGTATGCACCTTGTCCTGCGGCCCCGGCAGATGGTTGCGGCCATTGCGCAGCAAATCCACGCCCTTGAAGCCCACATCGACGGTCAGGCGCGGCGTGACGGTCACGCTGTCGGCGACGAAGAAGCCCTTGGTCACCGTGACCGTACGCGCGTTCTCGTAAGCGAGCAGGCGGCCGTCCGCAGTGCGGATAGCCTTGCTCGGATAACCCCACTTGTCGAAGGGTTGCCCGTCCGCACCGATCGAGGTGTAGGTCTGCTGCACGCGGTCCGTGCCGTAGTCGAACCAGAGCCCCGCCGTGATCGTGTGCGCGCCGGCCTCCAGCGTCAGCTTGCTGACGTTGCCGGTCCGCATCTGCTTGCCGGTCCAGTTCCCCATCACCGTGGCGAGGCCGTCCACGGCGCCCGGCAGTTCCACCGGCTGCGTCAGCTCCTCGGTGCCGAGGTAATTGCCGGTCGTGGTCAACTGCGTCCCGTAAGGCGCATTGCCGTAGCCGAACTGGAGATACGTGGTGCTGTCGAGCGTCAGGCCGCTGCCGAAGTTCAGATGCACCGGCGCGGAGGCGTAGAGGTTACGGAACGGCGCGCGGTAAAGGCGCCAGTACCCGGTATCGCCCTCGGTATACTTCGCGCTGTAATTGAAACCGCGACCGTAAGCGCGCCAGTCGGCCAGCGTCGGCGCCGGATAGCCCGTAGTCTCGGCCTCGTTGAACGACAGGGCCAGACTGGCCCGGTTGCCCTCACCCCATTCAGCGAGCAACTTGGCGTCGATATGCTGGCGCTTGTCGAAGCCCGGCCCCCGCCAGTTGTCGGCGCGGTTGTTGGAGTACGACACGAAGGCCTTGAGCCCGGTATTGCCGATCTCGCCAGTATCGAAGCGCGCGAAAACGCGCCGTTCGTCGAACGAACCGACCGACAGGTTGACCAGCCCGCCCATCCGCTCCTTGGGATCGTCCAGCGTCAGCGACAGCAGACCTCCCGCCGCCGCGACGACCGGCGCGTCGATGTCCGCTCCGCCCTGCACGAGCCTGACCTGACGCACGTTCTCGGCATCGGCGAACTGCGAGGGATAGGCGTTGTAATAGCCGATGTCGTTCTGCGGCGCCCCTTCCATCAGCACGCCGATCTGGTCCTGCCCCAGCCCGCGCAGTGTCAGGCTGGAACTGGCCGAGAGCCCGTAAGGGTCGCTCATCGATACATTGGCGCCGGGCAGCAGGTTCACCAGCTGGAAGGCGTTGAACGTCGGTGCCTGCTTGACGATGAACTCGGACGAGATCGCGCTGACCGCCTTGGGTTCGGTCTGGTCGGGCAGCAGGCCCTCGGGGTCGGCATGACCGATGACCTGGATCGGCGAGGCATCGGCCTCGTCAGCCAGCGCCGGAGCCGCCGCGAACGCCGCCGTAAATAGGGCCGGGAATGCCAGCGCCGCGCCACAAAGATACGAAAAATTGCCCGTCATAGTCTCGCGTCCACTCCACTCGGAGGGATAACGGACCTGCCGCCAGCCCTCCCTACGCCGGTGTCAACCGGATCAGGTTCAGCGGGTCGTGGTCTGCTGACCACCTCTCAGCCGCGCATGAGCGGCCCCCCGGGGATGGAGCGCGCCTTAGGCGCTTCGATGCGAAGTGGGAAGCGATATTATTACAGGTTCGGGTCAGTAATCGCCCTGTTCGACGACGAGGTCATAAGCATCGCCCCGGTAGTAACAGTTGGTCGCCTCGACCAGACGGCCATCGGGCAGGAACGCGCGGCGCTCGATGGCAAGGCACGGATCGCCGGCCGAGATACCGAGCATTGCGGCATGTTCCGGGCTGAAACCCACCGAGCGCAGCCGCTGCAGCGCGCGCACCGGCCGGTGACCCTCCGCATCGAGGGCGGCATAGAGCGAATCCCCGACCACCTCGGGCGAGGGCAGCGCCCAGCCCGGGACGACGGCATGTTCGATCGCCATCGTCTCGCCGTCGGCGCAGCGGATGCGGTTGAAGCGCAGGATTCGCGAGCCCGGCGACAGACCGAGCAGCATCGCCTCGTCCGGCGTCACCACGCCTTCGGAGCGGTCGATCCACACGTTGGTCGGCTTTCGGCCGCGCGCGGCCATGTCCTCGGAAAAGGAGGTCATGATGGAGAAGCTCTTTTCCACGCGTTGGCCCTGATCGGATGCGCGCGGCGCGGCGACGAAGGTGCCCGCACCCTGCCGCCGCTCGAGCATGCCTTCGTCCACCAGACCATCGACCGCCTTGCGGACGGTGACGCGCGAGACGCCGTATTCCTCCACCAGTTCGCGCTCGGTCGGCAGGGCCGCCCCCACCGCGATCCGGTGCTTTTCGATAGCGTCACGGATGAGCCGCTGGAGGCGCATGTAGCGGGGGCCGGTCTCGCTGTCGCGAAGCGGGCCGATCTTGTCCACGGCTGCCATAGTTCTCCTCTATGTCCCGGCGATACGCCGGGAAAGGGATCGGGACAACACCAATATCATTAGTATCGCATTGGTATCGAAAATACTTGCCCTGCCGTCCTCGCCTCAGCTCGGCGAGCGCCAGCGCTCCACTGCGGCGGGCTCGAACAGGAGATGCCAGCGCGTGCCCACCAACGCGCCGCACCGCAGCCCATGGCCTGCCAGCGCTTCAAAGTCCGGTTTCGCGGAGGCATCTACGAGAAGACGCCCGTGCGTGGCCCATATCGCCGCGTCGGGTCCGATTGCCTTGCGTACATCCGCAGGCAGTCGGGCAGGATCGAACGCCTCGGTCCCATCCGCCTCGACTTTCGGCGAAGGCGCGGCGGCAGCAGGAGCCCTTGCCCCGCCGTGTGCCGCAGCGCGGATCTCGTCCGCCACCGCGTCCGCGATCGGGCCGAGCACAACCTGCAGGCCATACGCCGAAGGCCGGATGATGCCCTTGGCGCCCAGCGCCCGCAGTTCCGCCTCATCGATTAAGCCCTGCTCCGCAACGACAAGGCGAAGGCGCGTGGTGCATGCCCCGATCTCGCGCAGGTTTTCCATGCCGCCAAGCGCGTCGAGGAAAGCCAGCCCCCGCTCCCCGGCGGGACGCTCGCGCCGCTCGGCCATGCCTGCGACTGCTTCTCGGCCCGGGGTCTTGAGGTCGAAACGCAGGATTACCCAGCGAAACACTCCGTAATAGACCGCGAAGTAGGCCAGGCCGACCGGCAACAGCAGCAGAGGCTTCTGCGCCTTGCCGAAGTTGAGCACGTAATCGAACAGCCCCGCGGAAAACCCGAAGCCGAGATGGACGTCCAGCGCCGACATCAACGCCATCGACACGCCCGTCAGCACCGCATGGACCACGAAGAGCACGGGCGCGAGAAACATGAAACTGAACTCGATCGGCTCGGTCACCCCGGTCAGGAACGAGGTCGCAGCCAGGCTCAGCAGCATGCCTCCGGTCGCCTTGCGCCGCTCCGGCAGGGCCGAGCGGTACATCGCGAGGCAGGCCGCGGGCAGGCCGAACATCATGACCGGGAAGAAGCCCGTCATGAATGCGCCCGCGTCCGGGTCGCCCGCGAAGAAGCGCCGCAGGTCGCCGGTCGTGCCGTGATAATCGCCCAGCACGAACCACGCGACATTGTTGATGATGTGGTGCAGGCCCGTGACCAGCAGCAGGCGGTTGAGCAGGCCGTAAACGAAGAGGCCCCACTCGCCGCTGGCCAGCGCAAGACGGCTTATCCCGTCGATGCCGCTGTTCACGGCGGGGAACGCCGCGCCTACGATCCCGGCGATGACGACACCCACGGTCCCGCTGACGATCGGCACGAAGCGCCGCCCGCCGAAGAACGCCAGATATTCAGGCGCGCGGAAATTATGGAACCGGTTGTACGCGCTCCCCCCGACGATGCCCGAGACGATCCCGATCGGCACCGAGAGGCGCGCGATCTGCGACTGGCTCCAGGCCGCCGTGACGGCCGCCTGCAGGTTCGCAGCCACGCCGGCGGTAACCTCCGGCGGGATCGCCAGCAGCGCCCGCGCGCCCTCGCTGGCGACAAGGAAGCACACGGCTCCCGCCAGCGGCGCGGCGCCATTGCCGTCCCGCGCGAAGCCGGTGGCCACGCCGATCGCGAACAGCAGGCCAAGGTTGGCGAACATGGCATTGCCCGCCGCGCTCACGAACTCCAGCCCCAGCAGGTCCGGCTGGCCCAGGCGCAGCAGCAGCGCCGCTACCGGCAGCACCGCGATCGGCAGCATCAGTGCGCGGCCGAGGCCCTGCAGCCGCTGGCCCAGCGATCTCGTCCAGCCCCTCACAGTCCCACCTCCCTGAGCATTTCAAGCGCCAGCGCGCGAACCTCGGCCGCGCTCGCCGCCTCCAGAGCCGCGCGTGCCAGCGCTGCGCATCCCGCATCCGTCACTGCAGCCAGCGTTGCCTTGATTTCGGCCACCTGCCCCGGCGCGGCGGACAGTTCCCCGACGCCGAGGCCGACCAGCAGCGGCACCGCCAGCGGGTCGGAGGCCAGGCCGCCGCACACCCCGACCCACTTGCCGACGCGGCTCCCGCCGGCGCAAGTCTGAGCGACAAGGCGCAGCACCGCCGGGTCCAGCCCGTCGAGCCCATCCGCAACCGCCGGGTTTCCGCGATCCATGGCTAGCGTATATTGCGTAAGGTCGTTCGTTCCGATCGACAGGAAATCACACTCCGCTGCGAGCAGATCGGCCATGACTGCGGCGGCGGGTGTCTCCACCATCACACCCAGTTGCGGAACAGCGACGCCAAGCCTCTCGGCCTCCGCGATCAGGACCTGGCGGACCGCGCGCAATTCCTCCACGCGGGCGATCATCGGCACCATGATGCGGATATCGCCCGATGAGGCCGCGCGCAGGATGGCCCGCAACTGCGTCGAAAGCACTTCCGGCCGCGCCAGCCCGATACGGATGCCGCGCAGCCCCAGTGCCGGATTTTCCTCCGCAGCGATGGGCAGGTACGGCGCAGGCTTGTCGCCGCCGATGTCGAGCAGGCGCACGATCAGCGGCCGCCCTTCCAGCGCCCTCGCGATCCCGCCGTAGCACGCCGCCTGCTCATCCTCGTCAGGCGCGTCCGCGCGGTCGAGGAACAGGAACTCCGTCCTCAGCAGCCCGCAGCCCTCCGCCCCCTGCGCCAGCGCGGGCGCGACGTCGCCCAGGCTGCCAAGGTTCGCGAAGACCTCGATCCGGGTGCCGTCGGCCGTGGCGCCCTGACGCCCGGCCGCAGCCAATGCCGCGGCCCGGCGAGCCTCG
>NZ_BAAILP010000064.1:27131-53892 GCF_054589055.1 Novosphingobium sp. 11B
CCGAGCGCCACCAGTGCGGGCAGCCCCCGGCTCGCGGCGATGATCGCGACGTGCGAAGTCGGTCCCCCGCGCGCGGTCGCGAGCCCCGCGACACCGCCGGGCTCAAGCGCCGCCACTTGCGAGGGCAACAGATCGTCCGCGACCAGAATGGCACCGGCAGGTGCCACCATCCCAGGAGGCTCGGTGCCCAGGAGTTGCCACTGCACCCGCAAGTCGAGGTCGATGAAATCCGCCGCGCGTTCGGCGAAACGGGTATCCCCGGTGGCGCGCAGTGCCCCCGCCTCGGCATGGAGCACGCGCCGCCAGGCCATGCCCGCGCTCACGCCGCCTGCGATCAACGCCTGTGCCGCTCCGGTCAGTTCCGGATCGTCGAGCAGCGCCAGATGGGCGCCGAGTATCGCTTCTTCCTCGCCCTGCGCGGCGCCCGGCCTGCCAAGCGTGATCCGGACCGCGACAAGGGCATTGCGCAGCCGCGCGGTCTCCATTTCGGGACCGCCGCCGATTTCGTCGATCGCCGGCTCGGCCTGGACCGGCCGCCAGACCGGGCCGACCGCGATGCCCGGCGATGCCGCGACGCCGCGCAGGGCCGCTCCCGGCAAGGGCACGGGAATATCGGCGACGGAAACCGGCGCGACCGGTTCTCCGACGGATGCTTTGACCGGCCCTTCGACGGGAAACGGCGCGCCCTCGCCCATGCCGCTCTCGATCATCCGCGCAAGTTCGCCGAGCACAACCGCCGCATCCTCGCCGGTCGCCAGCAAGGTCACCGTGTCCCCATGGCGCACTGCCAGGCGCAGCATCGCGGTCGGGCTGGCGAGGGAGGCCTCGCGCCCTCCGGCAGCAACGCGAACCTCGGCGCCGTATCCGCGCACGACCTCTGCCAACCTCGCGCAAGGGCGCGCATGGAGGCCATGCGCGAGCGGCACCCGCACTTCGCGGCAAAGCTGTTCTTCCACGGCCGCGGCGGGTCCGATGGACCGATCCGCGGTCACGGCCCCGTCACGAACGAGCAGGGCCATCGGATCGCCTGCCTCGACCGTACCGAACGGCGCAATCCACTCGATCACATACCCGGCCGGTTCGGTGACCAGCAGCGGGGTGACAAGACTGGGCGCCTTGCCGACGACCTCGTCGAGCGCCACGCGCAATAGCGGCTGTCCCTGGTCGACATGCTTGCCGATCCGGACCAGCGGCGTAAAACCGGCACCGCCGAGGCGCACGGTATCGAGCCCGAAATGTAGCAGCAGTTCCACGCCTTCGGGCAAGCGTAGCGTGACAGCGTGTCCCGCCTCATGGAAGCCGATCACTTCCCCGGCGGCCGGTGCGTGGAGCACTTCGCCCAGCGGGTCGATCGCCACGCCCTCTCCCAGCATGCCTCCTGCGAAGACCGGGTCGGGAACCTCTTCCAGCGGGCAGAGCCAACCGGAAAGCGGTGCACTGAGGGAAATGGACGGCATCTCGGTTCCCGGTAAATTAGACGATCGAAAAGGAAATCAGGCGAAGCGGCGGCCGCCTATCCAGGTCTGCATCGGCCTGAGCGCACTGTCGAGCAGCGCGAAGTCGGCACGGTAACCCGGCTCCAGCGAGCCATAGTCGCCGCCCAGACCGAGAAATGCGGCAGGCGTGGCAGCAGCCATACGCGCCGCGACCGGCACAGCGATTCCGGTCATCGCGACGATGTTGCGAACCGCACCCGCCATGTCGAGACCCGACCCGGCGAGCGTCCCGGCCGCATCGGTGCAGATGCCGTCGCGCACGAAAATCTCGTGCCCGTCGAGGTGGAACGGCGCGCCTTCGTTGCCGACACCGGGCATGGCGTCGGTGACCAGCATGACGCGTTCCGGCGACTTCGCCTTGAGCGTCAGGCGCAGGACCGAAGGCAGGACATGCACGCCATCGGCGATCACCCCGCACCAGACCGCATCGTCATCGAACGCCGCGCCGATCAGGCCCGGCGCGCGGTGGTGCAGCGGCGCCATCGCGTTGAACAGGTGGGTGACGCCGGTGATACCGTGCGCGAAGCCGCTCGCGGCCTGTTCGGCGGTCGCGTCCGAATGCCCGGCGCTGAGGATAACCCCCGCCGCCGCCAGCTTCGCCAGATCGGTGGGATCGGCCAGTTCTGGCGCGAGCGTGACCATCACCCGGCCTTTGCGGGGGGCCGTGAGCAATGCCATCGTCTCCTTGCCCAGCGGGATCAGTCGCTCTTCGGCATGGATGCCCTTGCGGCGCGGATTGATGAACGGGCCTTCGACGTGAATGCCCACGACACCGGGGACGCCCGCCACGATCGCCTCGTCCACCGCGTCGAGGCCGCGCGCGATGACGGAGGGCTCGGCGCTGATCAGCGTGGGCAGGAAAGCGGTCGTGCCGTAGCGCGCATGGGCCGCGCCGATCGCGGCGATGCCCTCGGGCGTAGGGGTGTCGTTGAAGAGTACCCCGCCGCCGCCGTTGACCTGGGCGTCGATGAAGCCGGGCAGCAGCCAGCCCTGTTCGAGATCGATGCTCTCGTCGGCCTGCCCCTGACCGAAGGCGTCGATCGCGACGATGCGATCGCCTTCGATAGTGATGCGCGCTTCGGAAAGTACCGCGTCGGGCACCGGAATGTGACCATTGAAGACATGGAGAATCGTCATCGCGTGCGCGTCACCTTGGCGAGATAGGGCGGGCGGTCGGGATCGTTCCCGCGCGCGAGGGACAAGGCATTGGCCATGCGATAGAAAGACGCGATCGTCGCGAGCGGCGCAAGCTCCGCGCGCAGCGGCAGGGCCGGGAGGTGATGAACGCCTTCCTGCCCCCCATCCCGTTCGGAGGCCAGCCAGACGCGGGCACCGCGCGCCGCGAATTCACCGCAGAGCGTGCGAACGTCGTCTCCGGCGCTGTCGGGACCGGCGAAGGCGATCACCGGGAAACCCTCGCGCACGACCGCCATAGGCCCGTGCCGCACTTCGGCCGAGCTGAACGCCTCGGCGTGGAGGCCGGACGTTTCCTTGAACTTGAGCGCCGCCTCCTGCGCGACGGCAAGGCCATAGCCGCGCCCGATCACGAAGAGATTCGCGGCATCGCGCAGGCCTTCGCCCAAAGCGGACCAGTCCAGTGCGAAAGCGTCGTCCAGTGCGGCGGGAAGTGCGGCAAGATCCGCCTCGAATCCCGCGTCGCCGCTCCAGGCCGCCACGATCGCGGCGATACCCGCAAGGGAAGTGATGTAGGACTTGGTCGCCGCGACCGAACGCTCGGGTCCGGCGCAAAGCGGCAGGACGACGTCCGCCATCGCCGCCAGCGGCGACTCCTCGTCGTTGACCAGCGCCACCACGAGCGCGCCTGCCGCCTGCTGACGCTCGACGGTCGCCAGCATGTCGGGGCTGCGGCCCGACTGCGAGATCGCAAGGCAGAGCGCCCGCCCCGCCGAAGAGGCGACCTGCGCGTCGTAAAGCGATACCGTGGAAAACGCCGCAGATGTGGTGGGCACGCCGAGCAGCGTCTCCACAAGATACTTGGCGTAAGTCGCGGCATGGTCGGAGGAACCGCGTGCGCAGGTCACCAGCAGCGCGGGCGGATCGGCACGCAGCCTCTCGCCCAGCAGCGCGAGCGCCGCGCGATTGTGCGACAAAAAGCGCGATACCGCAGCCGCTGCCTCGGCAGCTTCGGCATGCATGAGCGTGACGCGGGGCTCGCCGCCCTGGCTTTCGGGCGATTCCATTTCGGAACCAGGGCTGGCGTCTGCTGTCACGTTAGATGTTTCCTAGTTGGCGCGCGCCGATGCGAATCGGGAAATGTCGCGAACGAATGCCGCAACGACATTGGCATCATATGGCGCAAAATTCATAACACAATGGTATTTTAAAGGTATTTAAATATCGACAAACCGCATGACTTACCATGGGCGACATCCAGGGCGACAGACGGTTTCATCCTGCCTCAAACTTCATGAAAACAGCAGAATTTCCACCACTTCGGTGACTTGCAGAGACGGATTGCGGGAACATCGCCGAACTGAGCGATCGATTCCGAGGCTGCCAATGATTGCAAACGGAAGCAATACCAAAATATTCACTTTCGTCTTCAAATGGACTTGACTTGCTTCAACGTCTTTGTGACATCATTGGGTAACAAATCAAAAAACGTTCGCAGGAGGTGCGGAGGGTCTACCGGGCTTTTCCGTTCCCAGAAACACGTCTCAGGGGGTAGTCATGACAAGTTCAGAACGCGTTATCGATCCGATTGCACGGCGCCTCGCCAAGGCCGCCCTGCTCCTTTCCAGCTGCGCACCGGCACTGCTGGTGCCGACCGGCCCGGCCATGGCCCAGGAAGCCGCCGCGCCCACAGAGGGCGATGCCGCCGACATCGTCGTCACCGGCTTCCGCAGCAGCCTTGCCAACGCCCTCGACGCCAAGCGCAACGACGTGCGCGTGACCGATGGCATCTCCGCCGAGGACATCGGCAAGTTCCCCGCCGAAAACATCACCGAGGCAATTCAGCGCATCTCCGGCGTCCAGATGTCCAACATCAACGGACGCGGCGCGACGATCAGCATCCGCGGCCTTGGCCCGCAGTATGCAATGACCACGATCAACGGCCAGACCTTCAAGAGCGCCGACTTCACCGACGGTTTCCGCTACGATATCATCCAGACCGAACTCGCCAATGCGATCGAGGTCATCAAGTCGCCTACGGCGGCGATGGACACCGGGGGCCTTTCGGGCACCGTCAACATCTCCACGCCCAAGCCGCTGGACTACAAGGACCGCCAGATCATCCTGTCGGTGAAGGGCCAGAACTCCGAATATGCGGGCGGCAAGATCACGCCCAAGATCAGCGGCAGCTACGTCGACCAGTTCGCCGACGGCACCATCGGCGTCTACGCCAACCTGGGCTACCAGAAGCTGCGCGACCGCGCCGACTACATGTGGATGGACCGCTGGGCCACCACCACCGTCGATGGCGCGACCGTGCAGCTCCCGCGCCGTCCGCGCTACCGCCGCATCGACCGCGACACCGAGCGGCTGATGGCCAGCGGCGGCCTGCAGTGGAAGCCGTCCGACCGCTTCGAGATGAACGCGACGGCGATCTACGCCCGCGACAAGACCGATTACGACCTCAACCAGCAGGTCTTCCTGTTCGACACCTCGCGCATCACCGTGAACGAAGTGAACAACGGCGTCGCCACCAACGTGACCGCCACGAACTTCACCATGGAAAACAACCGCCAGCACGAGGACCGCGACCTCACCAGCCAGGGCTACACCCTTGGCGCCAAGTGGAACGACGGCACCGGCTGGGCTGCCAGCACCACGCTGAACTACACCAAGGGCACGACCTATCAGGACGAGCGCGCAGCGATCGTCGGCATCAATATCCCGAGCGCATCGATCGACTTCACCAATCCGAGCAACGTCAACTTCACCGTCGGCACGGACCTTACCGATCCGGGCCTGTACCAGCGCAGCACGCTTCTGCGTAACGAGTACCCCAACGGTGCTACCCGCCGCATGAACTCGTCGGAGAAGTCGGCGCAGTTCGACCTCAGCCGCGAGGTCACCTTCGGGCCGATCTCGAAGCTGAGCGCGGGCGTGAAGTATCGCCACGAAACCTTCAGCCGCTACGTCTCGCGCCACGACATGGTTGCGCTCGCCAATGCACCGAGCGCGACCAGCAGCGTCTTCCCGGACATGACGACGACCTACTACCCGGTCTCCGGCTTCCTCAACGGCGCCTCGGGCATCCCGACCTCGTGGATCGGGCCGGATCTCAACGCCTACGAAAAGGCGCTCGCCGCCGCCGGGATCGTCGTCCCCGACATCTTCGCGCCGGAAGCGAGCTACAACGTCGATCGCTACATGCCCTCGGTCTACGCGATGGCGGACATCGACACGACCATCGCGGGCATGCCGCTGCGCGGCAACGTCGGCCTGCGTTACGAGCACACCAAGCAGAAGGTGCTCGGCAACGTTACCGAGCCACGCACCGACGGCTACGAGGAAGTCCAGCAGAAGATCGGCGAGTACACGCTCACCCAGAAGTACGGCAACTTCCTGCCCAGCCTGAGCCTTGTGGCCGAGCCGGCCAACGACCTGCAGGTCCGCTTCGCCGCCGCCAAGGTCCTGGTGCGTCCGTTCATGGACTCGCGCACCTCGATGGCGCAGACGACCTCGACTTCGGCGAACACCGATCCGGTCGGCACCAATACGGTCACCGTCGATCTCGGCCAGGCCGGCCTCAAGCCGCTGACCGCCAAGCAGCTCGATCTGGGCGTCGAGTGGTACTACGACCACGGCAACGCGCTCTCGATCAACGGCTTCTACAAGTGGATCAAGAACGGTACGTATTCGTCGCTGGTCTGCCCGACCTCGTTCGACGGCACGGCGCTGTCGAGCAACGCGGGCGGTGAGTGCGTCGATACCTCGGGCAACATCTACGACATCACCCAGACGCTCAACGATCCCAGCACGATCCGCGTGAAGGGCTTCGAGGTCAGCTGGACGCAGTCGTTCGACCGCTTCCTGCCGGTGGACGGCTTCGGCATCATGGCGAACTTCACGCGCGTCTACCCGCAGAAGGTCGCGATCGGCACCGGCTACACCATCCGCAACCTGTCGAAGGTGACCTGGAACCTCGTGCCCTACTGGGAGAACGAGCACTTCAACATCCGCGCGGCGATCAACCACCGCAGCGGCTACGAGCAAAACAGCGCCGACAGCTTCTTCGCCTATGCCGGCCACGTCGTGAAGGCGCGCACGCAGGTCGACATCAGCGGCGGCTATTCGCCCAACGAATGGCTAAGCTTCTCAGCCGGTGTCATCAACCTCAACAACAGCCGCGAGGAAGCGTACTACACCGACTCCTCGATCTGGCAGGAGAGCAGCTTCTACGGCCGCAGCTTCTACCTTTCGGCGACGCTGAAACTCTGACATCGCCATGACGACAAGGTGCGTGCCCGGGCCTGTGCCGGGCACGCACCAACCTGTTCAAGACTGTTGCAAGGACTACCCCCGATGACCGCGATCCGCATCCCGCGTCCGTTCAAGAAGGGGAGCCTGCGATGGGCGGGCACCGCCCTGCTGCTCGCCACCGCCGCGCAGCCTTTCGCGGTCGCTGCGAAAGACAATGCTTTCACCGTTTCCCCGGCCCCCTCTCCTCCGGCCGGTGAACAGCCCGGCGTCGATTCCGCCGCCGCCGCGCTGGCCCGCTTCGGCATTCCGGCCGACAGGCTCTCCCTCAGCCTGAAGCCGGATGCCGGGGCGGCGCACTACCGCGTGCGCATCCGCGGCGGACATATCGAGGCCGAAGGCACCTCCCCCGTCGCGCTGGTGCGCGGTGTCGCCGCCACGCTGGAAAAGCTGGGACGCCTGCACGTCAGCTGGGAAGGCCGCCGCCTCGGCGCGCTGGACGCCCTGCCGGACATGGACACCGGCGAAGTCGCCTCACCCTTCGCGCTGCGCGCCTACCTGAACACCTGCACTTACGGCTACACCACCCCCTGGTGGGGCTGGGATCGCTGGGAGCAGGAAATCGACTGGATGGCCGCGCACGGCGTCGATACGCCGCTGGCGATGGAAGGCCAGGAATACGTCTGGCGCGAACTCTGGCGCGAAAGCGGATTGAGCGAGAGCGCGATCGCCGAGGGCCTCTCCGCCGCGCCGTTCCTGCCGTGGCAGCGCATGGGCAACCTTGCAGGCTACCGCGCGCCGCTGTCGTCAGGCTGGATCGAGAAGAAGCACCAGCTCCAGCTGCGCATCCTCGCGCGCATGCGTGCGCTCGGCATGAAGCCGGTACTGCCCGCTTTCGCCGGATACGTGCCCGAGGCATTCGCCAAGGCGCATCCCAAGGCCCGCATCTACAAGATGCGCGCGTGGGAGGGCTTCCCGCCGACCTATTGGCTCGACCCGTCGGACCCGCTGTTCACGCAGTTGGCCGCGCGGTTCGTGACGCTTTACAACCGCACGTATGGCGAGGGTGAATACTACCTTGCCGATGCCTTCAACGAGATGATCCCCCCGATCGCCGAGGACGGCAGCGACGCCGCTGCCGCCGAGTACGGGGACTCCATCGCCAACACCGCCGCCACCCGCGCGGCGGCATTGCCGCCCGCAGTGCGCGATGCGCGCCTTGCTGCGTATGGCGAGCGGCTTTACGGCTCGATCACCGCCGCCGCGCCCAAGGCCACATGGGTGATGCAGGGCTGGCTGTTCGGCGCCGACAAGGCGTTCTGGACGCCCGAGGCGATCGCCGCCTTCCTCAGCCGCGTACCCGACGACCGCATGCTGATCCTCGACATCGGCAACGACCGCTACCCCGGCATCTGGCAGAAGACCGACGCCTTCGACGGCAAGGCGTGGACTTATGGCTACGTCCACAATTACGGCGGCAGCAACCCCGTCTACGGCGACCTCGAATTCTACCGCCGCGACATGGCCGCGCTTCACGCCGATCCGCGCAAGGGCCGCCTGACCGGCTTCGGCCTGTTCCCCGAAGGGCTGCACAGCAACTCGGTGGTCTACGACTACGCCTACGACCTCGCCTGGGGCGAGCCCGACCGCCCGCTTGCCGACTGGCTAGGCGAGCACCTGAAGGCCCGCTATGGCGAGGTTTCCCCGGCGCTGGCGAAGGCCTGGGAACAGGCGGCTGCGGGCGCCTATCGCACCCGGTACTGGGAGCCGCGCTGGTGGCAGCAGCACGCGGGCGCCTACCTGTTCTTCAAGCGCCCCATGGCGGAAGGCGCGGACTATCCCGAAGCGCCCGGCGACCCCGCCAAGCTGCGCGAGGGGATCACCGCACTGCTGGCCGCCGCGCCCGGCAAGCCGTCAAAGCTGCTCACATACGACATCGTCGATCTGACCCGGCATTACGCCAGCCTCGAACTCGACCATCTGCTCAAAGCGACGCTGGCGGCGTATCGGGACGGCAAGCTGGCCGAAGGCGACCGGACACGCGTCCGAATGGGCACGCTGGCACGGCGGATCGACCTCCTCGCGGGCAACCAGCAGGAAACACTCGGCTCATGGATCGCCGATGCGCGCGCTTATGGCGATACCCCGGCCGAGAAGGCCCGCTTCGAGGAGGAGGCCAAGGCCATAGTCACCGTCTGGGGCGGCGAAGGCCACTTGTCCGACTACGCCTCGCGCGCATGGCAGGGCCTCTATTCGGGCTACTACCTGCCGCGCTGGGAGAGCTTCCTCACCGCCCAGCGCGCTGCGGCCGCCGGCGGCAAACCACTCGACGAGCCCGCCACCCTCGGCGCAATTCGCGCATGGGAGCAGCAATGGGTCGCCGACGGACGCCTGTGGAAGCGTAAAAGCCCGAAGGACCCGATCAGGCTTGTCCGCGAAATCCTGAACGAGACCCAGCCGTGACCGCCGCCAAGCCGCAGCGCTTCGCCTCGCTCGACGTGTTCCGGGGCGTCACCATCTTCCTGATGATCCTCGTCAACACGGCGGGTCCGGGCGCGCCCGCGTTCGCCCAACTGGTCCATGCCAAGTGGATCGGCTTCACGCTGGCCGATCTCGTGTTCCCGAGTTTCCTCTTCGCGATGGGCAACGCGATGAGCTTCGCCATGCGCAAGCCGATCGCCACCGGACCGTACCTCGCGAACCTCGCAAGGCGCGGGATGATCATCTTTGCGCTCGGCTTCCTGATGTACTGGTATCCCTTCGTCCGGCATGACGCCGACGGCTGGAGCCTAGCGCCCTTCGCGCTTACCCGGGTCCCCGGCGTGCTGCAGCGTCTGGCTCTGTGCTACGTTCTCGCCGGACTTCTGGTCCGCTGGCTGGACTGGAAAAAGCTGGTGCTCGCCTGCGTCGCCCTGTTGCTGGGCTACTGGGCGATCCTGCTGGCATTCAGCCTGCCCGGCGAGGCCTATTCCAAGACCGGCAATGCCGGGACCCTGCTGGACCTGTACCTTCTGCCCAAGGAGCATCTCTACAAGAAGGATGGCGGCTTCGACCCGGAGGGCTTCCTGGGCACCCTGCCCGCGACCGTCAACGTGATCGCCGGTTACCTCGCGGGTCTCGCCATCCTGCGCGCCGGTTCGCTCGAAAGGACGTTGCGGGTACTTGCGGTAGCCGGACTGGCGCTCATCGTGGCTGCTCTCGCCTGGAGCCCGTGGTTCCCGATCGCGAAGAAGCTGTGGACCGGCCCGTTCGTGCTGCTGACCGTGGGGCTGGCGCTGATCCTGCTGGCGCTCGCAAGCTGGCTGTTCGAGGTCAGGGGCGTACAGCGCGGCAGGCACTTCTTCACGATCCTCGGCCGCAATCCGCTGGCGATCTACCTGTTTTCCGAACTCTTCGTGATCACCCTGAACCTCGTGCGAATTCCCGGCTACGGCGGGCTCTACGACTGGATCGGCATTGCCCTCTTCCAGTCCATCGTCCCCGGAGCAATCGGTTCGCTGCTATGCGCTCTGGCCTACACCATGGTCTGCTGGGCCGTTGGCTGGGCGCTCGACCGCAAGGGGCTGATCCTCAGGGCCTGAGCGCCGCCAGATCGCGCGCTACCCGCCTGAGCGCGGGCAGGTAGCGCGAGTGCAGGTCCGCCATCGACACCCGGTCCGCCTGCGTGCCGATGTTGACGGCGGCGATCACGCGGCCGTCGACGATCACCGGCACCGCCACCGATCGCAGCCCGCGCTCCAGTTCCTGATCCATGATCGCGTAGCCCTCCTGCGCGACGTGATCGAGGATTTCCAGCAATGCCAGGGGTTCCGTTACCGTGCGGTCGGTGCGCGCCGTCAGTTCGGTACGCCGCAGGTACGCCTGCTGTGCGGCCCGGTCGAGACCTGCCAGCATCACCCGCCCCATCGAGGTGCAGTAAAGCGGCAGGCGGCTGCCCACCCGCAGCGCGATCGACATAATCCGCGACACTTCCGCGCGCGCGACGTAGTAGACCTCGTCCTCCTCGATCACACCGAGCGAGCAGGATTCGTGAAGGTCGTCGCGCAACTGGTCGAGCAGGGGCTGCGCCCGCATCGCCAGACTGCTTGACGAAAGGTACGCGAAACCGAGCGCCAGCACCTTGGGCCGCAGCGCGTAGAGCGTCCCGTCCTGCACCGCGTAGCCGAGCCTGACGAGCGTATGCAGGCAGCGCTTCACCGCCGGACGACTCAGCCCCGTCAAGCGCGCCGCCTGCGCGATCGTCATCGGCCGTTCGCTGTCCGCAAAACACCGCAGAACCGCCAGTCCGCGCGCCAGCGAGGTCATGAACTCGGGATCGCCTTTCGCGTCCAACTGCCCGAAATCCTGCATGTGTTCACCTGAATAACCGATTACCGGACAATATCACGTTTACCGGTTGACGCAATCCACCCGCAGGCAGACACGCAGGATCAACGTTCAACATAAAGCCTTTGGAGAGTCGGATGATCGACAAGGCCATCGACGGCGCAGTTGCGGCCGTTGCGGATATTCATGACGGCGCATCGGTGATGATCGGCGGTTTCGGCACCGCGGGCATGCCCGACGAACTGATCGACGCGCTGATCGCGCGCGGCGTGGGCGACCTCACCATCATCAACAACAACGCGGGCAACGGCGAGCACGGCGTCGCCGCGCTGATCCGCGAGGGGCGGGTGCGCAAGATCGTCTGCTCGTTCCCGCGCCAGTCGGATTCGCACCATTTCGACGCCGCCTACCGCGCCGGAACGATCGAACTGGAACTGGTTCCGCAAGGCAATCTGGCCGCGCGCATCCAGGCTGCGGGCTCCGGCCTCGGCGCGATCTTCACGCCGACCGGCTACGGCACGCTGCTGGCCGAAGGCAAGGAAGTGCGCGAGATCGACGGCAGGCACTACGTGCTCGAATACCCGATCCAGGCCGACTTCGCGCTGATCAAGGCGCACAAGGGCGACCGCTGGGGCAACCTCCTGTTCCGCAAGACCGCGCGCAATTTCGGGCCGATCATGGCGATGGCGGCGAAGACCACCATCGCGCAGGTTTCGCAGATCGTGCCGCTGGGTGACATCGACCCCGAAGTGGTGGTGACGCCGGGCATCTTCGTGCAGCGCGTCGTCACCATCGCGCCCGCCGTAATCGCCGTAGCGGCTTGAAAGGAGAGGATAATATGAACCGCCTCAACCGTGACCAGATGGCCGCCCGCGTCGCCCGCGACATTCCCGAAGGTGCCTACGTCAACCTCGGCATCGGCCTGCCCACCAAGGTCGCCAACTACCTCCCTGCGGAGCGCGAAATCTTCCTGCAGAGCGAGAACGGCCTGCTCGGAATGGGGCCTGCGCCCGCTCCGGGAGAGGAAGACTGGGAGCTGATTAATGCCGGAAAACAGGCAGTTACTCTGCTTACCGGCGGCTGCTACTTCCACCATGCGGACAGCTTCGCGATGATGCGCGGCGGGCATCTGGACATCTGCGTGCTCGGCGCTTTCCAGGTTTCCGTGCACGGCGACCTCGCCAACTGGCACACCGGCGAGCCCGATGCGATCCCGGCGGTCGGCGGGGCGATGGACCTTGCCATCGGCGCCAAGCAAACCTTTGTGATGATGGAACTTCTGACCAAGCAGGGCGAGAGCAAGCTGGTCGAGAACTGCACCTATCCGCTGACCGGCCTCGGCTGCGTGTCGCGGGTCTACACCGACCTTGCGGTGTTCGACCTCGGCCCTTCCGGCGCGAGCGTGGTGGAGATGGTCGAGGGCCTCGAAATCGAGGAACTGCGCCGGATCACCGGCCTCGATCTGGCCTTCGCCAAAGATGCCGAGCCCGTCTGAGCAGGCGGCACCCAACGATACCATAACGGCACCTAACATACCCCCAAGGGGGGCAAAGGACTATCCCGACATGACCGAAGCCTTCATCTGCGACGCCGTACGCACGCCCATCGGTCGCTACGGCGGCGGCCTCTCGAAAGTGCGCGCCGACGACCTCGGCGCCGTGCCGATGCGCGCGCTGATCGCGCGCAACCCCTCGCTCGACCCGGCCGCCATCGAGGAGGTCTTCTATGGCTGCGCCAACCAGTCGGGCGAAGACAACCGCAACGTCGCGCGCATGAGCCTGCTGCTGGCGGGCCTGCCGCACACCGTCCCCGGCGTCACTCTCAACCGCCTGTGCGCATCGGGCCTCGAAGCGGTCGGCACGGCGGCGCGGGCGATCCGTAACGACGAGATGGCGCTCGCCATCGCGGGCGGCGTCGAGAACATGACGCGCGCGCCCTTCGTCATGGGCAAGTCCGACGGTGCCTTCGGCCGCGCGCAGAAGCTGGAAGACACGACGATGGGCTGGCGCTTCATCAACCCGGCGCTCGATGCGCTCTACGGCACCGAGACGATGCCGCGCACCGGCGAAAACGTTGCCGAGGACTTCGGCATCAGCCGCGCCGATCAAGACGCCTTCGCCCTGCGCAGCCAGCAGCGCGCCGCCGCGGCGCAGGCGAGCGGCTTCTTCGCGGAGGAAATCGTCCCCGTCACCGTGCCGGGGAAGAAGCGCGGCGAGACGCTGGAGGTGTCGATCGACGAACATCCCCGCGCCGACACCACGATCGAGACGCTGGCCAAGCTGAAGCCCTTGTTCGGTCCCGAAGGCACCGTCACGGCAGGCAATGCGTCCGGCATCAACGACGGCGCGGCGGCGATGTTCGTCGCCAGCGAGGCGGCGGCCAGGGCACATGGGCTGACGCCGCGCGCGCGTATCCTCGGCATGGCGTCCGTCGGCGTCGAGCCGCGCGTCATGGGGATCGGCCCCCTGCCTGCGACGCTTAAGCTGATGGAGCGGCTTGGCCTGACCATCGGCGACTTCGACGCGATCGAGTTGAACGAGGCCTTCGCCAGCCAGGGCCTTGCAGTCATGCGCGGGCTTGGCCTGCCCGACGATGCGCCGCACGTGAACCCCAACGGCGGCGCCATCGCACTGGGTCATCCGCTGGGCATGTCGGGCGCGCGCATCGCCATGAGCCTCGTGCACCAGCTGGAGAAGACCGGCGGCAGGCGCGGCCTCGCAACGCTGTGCATCGGTGTCGGCATGGGACTGGCGCTGGCGGTCGAGAGGGTCTGACGCCGCTCGGCCGGGCCGCCCGCGTATCCTCGATGATCGCCCGGGCGGCCTGCCTGTCCCTTGACCGATGTGGACAGGCGATGCAGCCATAGCCGCGGAGGCGGATCGCTTACGCCGGACGCCTCCGATCGCCGCACGCTGCCGGCGGTGCGAAGGACCTGCCGATGCCGCTGATCGCCGATGCCGAGTTTTCGAAGCTCAACATTCCGCTGCTGCGCCATTTCCCGGAACTGGTGCAATCCCTCGGCGGCGATGTCGGCGAACTGCTGCCACTGGTCGGAATGGCGGCAAAGGACTTTCGCGACGACGCTGCGGAGCTGACTTATCCGCAGGCGATCCGGTTACTGGCGCTTGCCGCAGATCGCCTGAACTGCCCCGATTTCGGAATGCGGCTGGCGTTGCGGCAACGCGGCGGCGCGATTTTCGGGCCGCTGGGCAATACCATGCGCAATTCGAAGACATTCGGGGACGCCCTGCGCTTCGCCAGTGCTCATACGAACGCTCACAGCCGCGCCGCGCGTGTGTGGCTGCGACCCGAGCCTGAAGAGGGCACCATCTTTGCCGGGCACGAACTGCTTCTCGAAACCAGCCGCGACCGTATTCAGGCCATCGAACAGATTCTGCTGGTCGGCCATCTCGAGGCGATGGAGATGACCGGCGACTATGCCCGCGCGCGCATTATCCATTTTCGGCATGAACCCGTGTCGCGACCGGCTGAATATCGCCGCTACTTCGGCTGCGACGTGCACTTCGGCGAGCCCGCAGACGGGATCACGTTCTCCGACCGGGATCTTGCCACTCCGGTGCTCACCCAGAACGCGCAGGTCCGCAGCGATCTGGTCGCCTACATCGAGAGGACTTTCCCGAAGCAGCGTCCACCCGTGGACGCCGAAGTGCGCGGGCTGATCCTGCGCAAGCTGACCCGGGACGACTGCGGCAGTGCCGAAATCGCCCGCACCCTCGCCATTCATCACCGGACCCTTCGTCGGCGACTGAAGCAGGAGGGCACCAGCTTCCAGGCGGTCAAGGACGATGTCCGCCGCGATCTGGCGCTGTACTACCTGCAGCAGACCGGTATCGATTTCCGCGGCATTTCCGAGAAGCTGGGGTTCGCGGAACAGGCAGTATTCTCCCGCAGCTGCAGGCGCTGGTTCGGCCAGTCGCCCACGCAGTTGCGCGGCCTACGCGCATCCGTCTCCAACATATCACCGTCATTACCGTGAAGTGGGAACCCATCTCCTGACGGCGCCTGTTGCACGATCGTCAGATGGGTCCCCGCCTTCGCGGGGATGACGAAGCAGGGTCAGGTGACGATGCCTTCACCCGTATCGATCACGCCCGCACCGCGATCCCGTACTGCTCGATATAGTCGCGGAAGTGCTCGCGGACGCCTTCGCGGCTGAGGCCGAATTCGGCCAGGTCATATTCGTGCTTGCCGTGCTTGCCCTTGGGGTTTGCAACCAGGTAGGCTTCCATGGCTGCGCGGGCCTGCGGCGTGAAAGGCTCGTCGAACCTTTCGTAGATGCCCTGCGCCGTGGCGAGCGGGTCGCGCACCAGATCGCGATACTGCACGTCGAAGATCGCATCGTGCCCGTGCTTCGCACGAAAGGCGTTCGACCGCGCGATCATCAGGTCGAACGTCTCCAACAGATTCTCTCCGATGGCCCGAAGATCGACCTGATCGCTGTACATCCGCCGCACTTCCTTGACGAGGCTGCAGGCCGAGCCCAGCACTTCGACCGGATCGCGGTGCGTCATGACCAGTTGCGCGTCGGGAAACTCGGCCGTCAGGGCATCGAGGAACAACGGGTGCCAGGGGTTCTTGAGCGTCCAGCGCCCCGGGGCATTGGCCTGAAGCAGCTGCAGCAGCCGCTTTTCGTAGCGGAAGGCGGGCGCGTAGTCGGCCTCGTCCAGGAACCAGCGGTGGTAGCCCGGAATGTCCGCCTGGGAATCGTAGAGCTGCGCGCAGAACGACGGCGCCATGGCGAACTGGCACTCGGTCGGGCTGTCGGCCTCCTCGTAATGGATCGCGGCGATCTGCGGCGCGTACTTCAGCCCCTGCAGCGTTCGCGTCTGGCAGGCATCGTGACGGGGACCGGCGTGAAGTTCCTGCACCAGCGGCGGCGGCACCGAATCGAACGCTTCCCAGCGCAGGAACGCGCGGCGCGCCGGGTCGGCTTCCAGCAGGTTGATCGCCAGCGTGGTGCCGGTACGCGGAAGGCCGAAGACGAACAGCGGCTTCTCGACCGGGCGCTCCAGAAGTTCGGGATGGCGCGCCAGCCAGTCTTCCACCCGCATCCGGTTCGCCATCGCGGCGACCAGTGCATCGACCGATCGCGCCATCCCGGCTTCGGTGAATCTGGCCTCGTCCTCGTAGGACTTCAGCAACACGCCAAGCCCTTCGAGGATCGCGGGATCGCCGAAGTCGCTCAATCCGGTCCGTTCGCTTGCCGCTGCGACGATGTCCTGCGCCTGCATGTCTTCTGCCTCATCCCGTGCCGCGTCATCGCGCGGCGTTCGGAAGGGATCATGAAGACATGGGGCACACTTTAGAAGCTACCCGCCGATCACCTTGGCGATATCGGGCGATCAGACCGAAAGGATCAGGGAATCATCGCTGCGCGGGGGCGTACCGTCGTACGAGGGCAGAGGCTCGAAGTGCTCGTTCAGCAGTTCCATCGACGAGAGGCCCGCTAGCTTGAACTGGCCGAGACCCGGCTCCTCGTCGCTGCGGCGTGCCTTCGCGGGGTTCATGGCACTGACGACAAGATCGCCGTGCCTTTCGAACAGCATGTGCGGGGCAAGCGTGATCGTGTTGCCGTTGTAGCGCGCCGTCACGAACTTTCGCGTGGCTATGGCTTCCATCAGGGTGAGTCGTGGATCAGTCATCGGCACCGCAAATTGCACGGGTTGCCCAAAATGAAAAGCAAGGTTGCAACCGAAAACTCGCAGGACGGGCTTACGGAAGGCCCCACGCGAACGGCTTGCAAATCGTGCGCGCAGCGAATAATCCCCCGCCCGTCCCTCCGAAAAGGGGGACACGATCGCGTTGGTGCCTTCCGAAAGGGGCTTAAAAGGGAACGCGGTGAGAGGGGCTACCCCTCGAAGCCGAGGCTGTCCCTGCAACTGTAAGCGGTGAGCGCGATGCATATCGCGGCAGGCCAATGTGCCCTGCCGCACCCACTGGGCCGGACGCTAACTCCTGCGAGGCCTGGGAAGGCCGTGCATCGCGCGACGACCCGTGAGCCAGGAGACCTGCCAGCGTCCGGTCGCTCTTGCCTTGGTCCAGGGGATGGCCGCGGCACGGTGTACTCCGTCTGAGCGACGAACTTGCGGCCAGGCCGCAACGGCGGGTTTCGCCGGTCGCTCGTTCGCGCCCGGATTCCGCCGCTGCACCCGCGCGGGGGACACCCCTCTCGCGGGAACCTGTCCGTTCGACTGGGAAACGCAACGGGGGTTACAACATGAATACGAGATCGCTTCTTTCCGGCCTGATCGCTTCGGGCGCGTCATTCTGCGTGCTTGGCATGTCCGCGAGTTCGGCGCAGGCGCAGGAAGCCGCCGAGACGGCGCCGGAGAATGCCAATAACACGGATGCGGGCAACATCGTCGTCACCGCGCGCAAGGCGGGTGTCCTGCAACTCGGCCAGCAGGCCGACGCCTCCAGCCGCCTCGGCCTCACGCCGATGCAGACGCCGGCCAGCGTCGACGTCATCACCAGGGAGATGATCCGCAGCTTGGGCGACCGCACCGTGGTTGCCGCAGCCGCGCGCGCACCGGGGCTCATCAACAACAGCTCGGCCTTCGGTTACTCGCTGAGTTCGCGCGGGTTCACCGGCTACACCTCGGTGATGCAGCTCTACGACGGGATGCGCGTCTACACGACGACCACGCAGACCTTCCCCGCCGACCCGTGGATGGCCGAGCGGATCGAGGTCCTGCGCGGTGCGGCCTCGGTCCTCTATGGAGAGGGCGGCATCGGCGGCGCGATCAACGTCGTGCGCAAGAAGCCCAATACCGAGCAGGTCGAAGGCGAGGTCCGTCTCAGCGGCGGTTCATTCGATACTTATGCGGCGGCGGGCGGGATCGGCGGGCCGATCGGAGACAGGCTCTCGTACCGCGTCGATCTCAGCTACACCCGTTCGGACGGGTGGATGGAGCGCGGGCAATCGCGCAGTCTTGCGCTTTCGGCGGCACTGCGCTGGCAGGCGCGCGACGACCTCGTGCTGACGCTGACGCACGACCGCGCCGACCTCGACCCGACGATCTGGTACGGCACCCCGCTGCGCGACGGCAAGCTGGTGCGCGAAATCCGCAAGAAGAACTACAACATCGCCGACCGCTCGCTGCGTTTCGACGATGCCTGGACCCAGGCCAAGGCCGAATGGACACCGGCCGAGGGGGTGACGATCACCAACGTCGCCTACTATCTCACCGGCTTCAAGCACTGGCGCAATGCCGAGGGCTATGCCTGGTCCGGCGACCAGATCCGCCGCTCGAGCTATCTGGAGATTGTCTACAAGACGAAACAGTGGGGCGACCGCTTCAACGCGGTGTTCGATCATACACTGCTTGGCATGGACCACCGCCTGAGCCTGGGCGGCGAGTACAACACCGGCTCGCTGCTGCGCACCGACAGTTCGCCCAACAGCCGCTTCGACCTCGTCGATCCTTGCGACTATACGCCGGGCACGTTCCTCGACGGCACATTCGGCACCCGCTACAAGTACAAGACCGATGTGCAGCAATGGGCGCTGTTCGGCGAAAGCCGGCTCTCGCTGTCCGACCGGCTCTCACTGGTGACGGGGCTGCGCTATGACCGTCCGAAGACCGAGCGGCACGATGCCCTCGATCCGGCGGCGGACTACACCGCCCGCTATCCGAGCACCAGCTGGCGCACGGGGCTGGTCTACAACCCCAGCGACACGATCTCGCTCTATGCGCAGTATTCGGCGGCGGCGGACCCGGTGACGGCGTTCCTCACGGCGACGCTGGCGCAGACCACCTTCGACGTTTCCACCGGGCGCCAGTGGGAGGCCGGGATCAAAGCGACTTTCCTGGACGGACGCGGCGAGTTCACGCTGTCGGGCTATCGCATCGTCAAGAAGAAGATCCTGACCCGATCCGCCAACGATCCCACGGTGTCGGTGCAGGTCGGACAGCAATCTTCCTACGGCGTAGAGGCCTCGTTCGGACTGGCGGTGACGAAGGAATTCAGCGTGCTCGCCAACGGCACGATCCTGAACGCGCGGTACGACGACTTCGACGAACTGGTCGGCACCGCGCTGGTCAGCCGGGACGGCAACATGCCCATCGGCGTCGCGGAAAAGGCGGCCAACCTGTGGCTGTCATGGCGGCCGGTGCAGCCGCTGCATCTGGACGCGGGCCTGCGGTATGTCGGCAAGCGGTACTCCGACGCCGCCAATACCCGGCGCATCCCGGCCTATACGCTGGTCGATGCCTCGGCCCGCTACGACCTTGCAGACAAGACGAGCGTGACGCTCAACTTGCGCAACGTCTTCGACAGGATCTACGTCCAGAACAGCTACTCCACCTCGCAGTGGGTCCTAGGTGAGCCGCGCAGCGTCGCGGTCACCTTCGAGCAGCGGTTCTGACCGTGGCGGGGAGGCCGAAGCCAGGGCGAGAGCCGAACTGGCGCGCGATCGCCGCGCGCGTGCTGGCGGCCACCGTCGGCGCCTACGCGCTGTGCTACGCGTGGATCGGCGCAGCCGTACGCGTGCTGCCGATGGACGGCGTGGACGCGAACATCCTCGCCACCTGCCTTGCCTTCATGGTGTTCGTCGCGGTGATCCTGCGGGCCTTCGCGGTCCGCAGCGTCACGCGCATCTGGTGCGAACTGCTCGTGGGCACGGCGCTGCCCATGGGCCTGCTGCTGGGGCTGGGGCGGTGAAGGACACCCTGCGCCAGTCGATGGGCTGGCTTCATACCTGGTGCGGGCTGCTGCTGGGCTGGGTGCTGTTCGGCGTCCTGCTGACGGGATCGCTGGCGTTGTTCTACACCGAGATCAATCTCTGGACGACGCCCGAACTGCGCTCTCCCGTCACCATCGACCGCACCCATGCGGTGCGAATGGGCCGCGCGTACCTCACCCGCGTCGCGCCCGATGCACGGCAGTGGCGCATCGTCATCCCCACCCCGCGCGAGCCGGTGCTGCGCCTCGTCTGGACCGACCGCGCGGGCAAGGCCACCACGCACCGGCTCGACCCGCAGACCGGCACCCGCATCCCGCGCGACATGGACGCGGGGTTCTTCTTCATGCGCTATCACTACACGCTGGGGATCGATCGCAAGTCCAGCCAGCTGGGCTTCCTGATCGTCGGTGCGGCGGGCCTCGCCATGCTCGCCGCCTCGATCAGCGGCGTGATCATCCACAAGCGGATATTCCGGGATTTCTTCATCTTCCGCCCCGGGGCCTCGCGCCAGCGGGCGTGGATGGACGCGCACAACGTGCTCTCCGTGCTGCCGCTGCCGTTCCACGTCATGATGGCCTATACCGGCCTCGTCCTGATCTATTACGCCTACATTCCCGCCGGGGTCGCCATGCTGAACGGCGGCGATGTGAAAGGCTACCAGACCGCCGCCGCGCAATCGCTCTACATCGACGGCGGCATCGATGGCGACTGGCCGCCGGGCGCGCCCCGCCGCACCGTGGACCTCGCGGCGCTATTGCCGCGCGCCGAACGGGCCTGGGGCGGCGGACCTGCCGTGAACATCTATGTCAGCCAGCCCGACCGCGCCAATGCCGTGGTCGAGATCTGGCGCCAGCGCGACGACCGCATCGCCAACTTCCCCGACCGCGTGGACTTCGCAGGCTCCGACGGCAAGCTGCTGCGCGTGCTGGTGAAGCGCTCACCCGCAAGGGAGACGCAGGCGTTCCTTGCCGGGCTGCACTTCATCGAGTGGGGCGGCCCGGTCGCGCGGTGGCTCTATTTCCTCACCGGCCTTGCCAGCGCCGCGATGGTCGCGGCAGGACTGATCCTGTTCACCGAAAAGCGCGCCCGCAAGACGATGTCGCCGTTTCAGGCCATGGCGAGCCGGATCACCGTCGCCGCCGTAGCCGGTAACGTGATCGCCTGCGCGGCCTATCTCCACGGCGAACGGCTGCTGGCCCCGGGCATGGATGACAGGCGCGCCATGGCGGCCTCGGTTTACTTCCTGGCCTGGCTGGCATCCCTGATCCACGCCGGTCTGCGCCCCTGGGGCCGGGCATGGGGCGAACAACTGCAGCTCGCCGCGCTGCTGTGCCTGTCGCTCCCGGTAACGAGCGCGCTGGCGAACCTCCCGCTCACGACGACGCTGCCGAGGGGCGACTGGATACGGGCCGGAGCGGACCTCACCGCTACCGCAATCGGCATCGTCCTGTGGATCGCGGCCGCGAGGGTGACGCGCCGCATGAACGCGAAGGTGAGCCCATGATCGCGGCAACGTTCCTGTCGCTGCTGCTGGCTGCGGCGGGATTTCACGCGATCCGGCGGGCGAAGACGCAGGACCGCGCCGACGCATGGCGGACAGGCGGCGCCATATTGCTCGCGCTGGCTTGCGTCGCATCGATGGCGGGCGCCGAGACCGCCCTCATCGGCGCGATGCTATGGCTGTTCTGCGTGCTGCCGCTGGCCGCGCTGCCCGAGATATTCGGCAGGCGAAACGGCAGGTAGCGCTCGCCGGATCTCCCTGCTCAAACAACTTGCACGTGCAACCATATTAGTTTAGGCATGAAGCAATTCAGGAGAGACATCCATGCGTATTGCGTGCCTCGGCGGCGGACCTGCCGGTATCTACTTCGCGATCTCGATGAAGCTGCGCGACCCTGCGCATGAGGTCCACGTCTTCGAACGCAACCGCAAGGGCGACACCTTCGGCTGGGGCGTGGTGTTCTCCGACCAGACATTGGTGAACCTGCAGGCGAACGACCCGGTCAGCGCCGCCACCATCGTCGACAGCTTCGCGCACTGGGACGACGTGGACGTCACCGTGGGCGAGAACACCGTCAGTTCCTCGGGCCACGGCTTCATCGGCATCGGCCGCAAGCACCTGCTGCAGATCCTGCAGGCCCGCGCGGGCGAGCTGGGCGTCGTGATGCACTTCGAGACGCAGTTCGACGCGGACCTGTCGCAGTTCGCGGACTTCGACCTGATCGTGGCGGCGGACGGCATCAATTCGATGGTCCGCACCGCCAACGAAGAGAAGTTCGGCGTCGATATCCAGACCAAGACCAACAAGTTCTCATGGCTGGGCACCACCAAGCTGTTCGATGCCTTCGCCTTCATCTTCGAGAAGACTCACGCAGGCTGGATCTGGGCGCACGCCTACCGCTTCGACGAGACGCATTCGACCTTCATCGTCGAATGCTCGCCCGAGACGTGGACCGGCCTTGGCCTCGACGCGATGGAGCAGGCCGATTCGATCGCGCTGTGCGAGACAATCTTCGCGCGCCATCTGGACGGCCACCCGCTGATCTCCAACGCCACGCACTTGCGCGGTTCGGCGGCGTGGATCAACTTCCGCCGCGTGATCTGCAAGCAGTGGTCTTTCGACAACGTCGTGCTGCTTGGGGATGCCGCCCACACCGCGCACTTCTCGATCGGTTCGGGCACCAAGCTGGCGCTGGAAGACGCGATCAAGTTGGCGCAAGTGCTGGACCGCCCCGGCATCACGGGCCGCGAGGAACTGGCGGCCGCGCTCGCCGAATATCAGGAGGAGCGCCATGTCGAGGTGCTCAAGATCCAGAACTCGGCCCGCAATTCGACCGAGTGGTTCGAGACGCTGGACCGCTACCTCGGCTTCGACCTGCCGCAGTTCGCTTATTCGCTAATGACCCGCTCGCAGCGCGTCAGCCACGAAAACCTGCGCCTGCGCGACGCCGCCTGGCTGGAAGGGCTGGAGCGCTGGTTCTGGGCGGGCAACGAAGGCCGCAACGTGCCGCTGCAGCCGATGTTCACGCCCTATACCTTGCGCGGGATGACCGTGCCCAACCGGGTGGTGATCCCGGCGATGTTGACTTATTCCGCCGATGCGGACGGCTACGCCAACGACTTCCACTCGGTCCACTACGGTTCGCGCGCGCTGGGCGGTGCCGGTCTGGTGGTCACGGAGATGCTCGCCGTCGCACCCGAGGGCCGCACCACCCCCGCCTGCCCCGGCCTGTGGCATGACGGTCAGGCCGAGCGCTGGACCGCCTTCAACCAGTTCGCGCACCAGCACTCGGCGGCGAAGACTTGCGCTCAGATCGGCCATGCTGGCGCCCGCGCCGCGTGTCAGGTGCCCGGTGAAGGTGTGGGCTACGACGTGCCGATGGACGCGCCGTGGCCGATCGTCTCCGCCAGCGCGCAGGCGTGGCGCAAGGGCGGCACGGTCCCGCAGGCATTGGACGCGAAGGGCATGGACCGGATCGTCCAGCAATTCGTCGCGACCGCGATGCTGGCCGACAAGGCCGGCTTCGACATGCTCGAGGTGCAGGCGGGCCACGGCAACCTGCTCTCGGCCTTCATCACCCCGGTGATGAACGCGCGTGACGACGCCTTCGGCGGCTCCCTTGAAAACCGCATGCGTTTCCCGCTGCGCGTGGTCGAGGCGGTCCGCGCCGCATGGCCGCAGGACAAGCCGCTGGCGGTGCGCATTTCCGCCAACGACTGGGTCGGCGAAGCGGGCGTGACCCCTGCCGAGGCGGTCGAAATCGCCAGGCTGCTGCGCGAAGCGGGCGTGGACATCGTCGACGTTTCCGCCGGTGAGACCGCGCCCGAAGGCCGCCCGGTCTACGGCCGCATGTTCCAGACCCCGTTCGCCGACCAGATCCGCAACGAGGCAGGCGTACCGACGATCGCGGTGGGCAACATCGCCGATGCCGATCAGGTCAACTCGATCCTGACGGCAGGCCGCGCCGACCTCGTCGCACTGGGCCGCACGCACCTGTTCGACCCGGTGTGGACGCTGCGCGCGGCGGCCTCGGCCGGGTATGAGGAACAGCCGATCCCCGCGCCCTACAAACTGGGCCAGCAGATGGCGATGCGCGCCGCGAAACAGGCGGAGGGCGCACGAGCCTGACCCTCGCGCCCCGCGGCCGGGGCTTCGACAAGCTCAGCCTGAGTGGAATTGGGAGGTTCATTCCAACCCCGCTCACCCTGAGCCTGTCGAAGGGTCTGCTTCAACGCAGGGTTGCTTGCCCGAAAGAAACTTTATGCCTGCAGGAATCGACATAATCGCATCCCCCGCTATGGAACCTCCTGGAGAACGAGGAGCCTTGGCGACGATGGAAAAGACGATTCCCGGCAGCACCGCGCCGTCCGGCACGCTCGACTTGCGCGTCTGGGTGCGCCTGCTCGACTGCGCGAAGATCATCGAGAAGCGCCTGCGCCGCAATTTCGAGGACCAGTTCTCCACCACCCTGCCCCGTTTCGACATCCTCGCGACGCTCGACCGCGCGCCGGACGGCCTGCGCATGGGCGAACTGTCGCGCGCGCTGCTGGTGTCGAACGGCAACGTCACCGCGATCGTGCGCCAGTTACAGGAACAGGGCCTCGTCTCTTCGTACACCGACCCGGAAGACGCCCGCTCCGCCATCGTCTCGCTCACGCCGAACGGCCGCGTCCAGTTCGCCGTACTGGCAGAGGCCCACCACGGCTGGGTGCGCGAAGCCCTCGCCGACTTTCCCGAGGACAGCCAGCGCCAGCTTCTGACCCTGCTGACCCAGCTCAAGACTTCCATTCTCTAGGACCTCTCGCCGATGCCTTTCACCACCTCCACGCAAGTGCGCTTCGCGCATGTCGACCCAGCGGGGATCGTCTTCTACCCCCGCTACTTCGAGATGCTGAACGGCGCGGTGGAAGACTGGTTCGCGCAGGACCTCGGCATGGACTTCGCATCCATGCATCTGGAACACCACATCGGCGTGCCGACGGTGAAGCTGGACGTCGAATTCGTCTCGCCCAGCCGCCTCGGCGACCGGCTGGAGATGACCGTCACCGCCAAGCGCCTCGGCCGTACCAGCTGCGGGATCGAGGTGGTCTTCACCGGAGAGGGCCGCGATCGCCTGCGCGCGCAAGTGGTGCTGGTTTGCATGGACCTGAACGACCACCGCCCGGTCGAATGGCCCGCCCACGTGCGCGAAAGGATCGAGGCGGGGCTGGTTCCGGCCTGACCCACGCACAATTCCACTGGTTCATGGAGGCTTAAGCGGCGATAGGCTTCTCGTTCGCACTTATCGCCCAGGATCCACGACCAATGCAATCGACGCCGCCCCGGTGGGCCACGACCGTTCCCACTGGCACCGCGACGCCTGTTGCCGCGATCACTCCGGCGCTCGTGGAACTGCGCCGCTCCGGCCCGGCGATCCGGCCGCAGGTCTGGGGCGCGATGCTGCTGAGCCTTGCCGTCCTGACCGTGCTGATGCACCGCGCGCAACTCGTCATCGATCCGTGGCAGGCGGGCAATCGGCCATTCTACGCCGCCGGGCTGCTCGCCCTGCTCGCGCGCTTCGTCCTGCCCCGAACCAGTTGGCGCCATGCGCTGCCGCTCGCGCATTTCAGCGAGTACGCCGCGATCTTCACGATGATCTCGCTGATGGGCGCGACCGCCAGCTACCCGGTGGCGGCCCTGACCAGCGGCTATGCCGACTCGAGGTTGCAGGCGATCGACGTGGCCATGGGGTTCGACTGGGTGAGCCTCTACCGCCTCGTCGCCGCGCATCCGGTGCTGCAGGCGGTGGGCACGGTGGTCTATCGCAGCATTTACGTCACCCCCGTAGTGCTGCTGTGGTGCGCGGCGCGGGGCGAGCGGCATGACGAGGCCTATCGCTTCATCGCCGGGTTCTGGCTGGCCACGATCATCACCCTGCTGCTGTTCAGCCTGATGCCCGCCATCGGCCCGTTTTCCTACCTGTGGCATGCTGCGATCCCCTACATGCCCGAAAGCGAGCAGTGGCAGGAGGGCCTGATCCCGGCGCTGCGGGCCTACCAGGTTCACGTCGTCGATCTGGGTCACTTGCGCGGGATCGTCTCCGCGCCGAGTTTCCATACGGCGGCGGCGGTGCTCTACATCGCGGCGGGCTGGCGCATTCCAGCGCTGCGCTGGTGGATCGTCGCGCTCAACGCCGGGATGCTGCTGTCCACGCCGGTCGAGGGTACGCATTACCTTGTGGACATGGTGTTCGGCGCGGGGGTCGCGGGGATCGCCCTGTCGCTCATGGCCTGCCACCGGCGGCTGACGGCCTAGGCTGCGTGGACAAATTCGGACAGTCAGCAAGCGCCGGTGGGTTCAACGGGTGGCGGCAACACTTTAATCTTTTGCGGAAGATGGAGTGTCGCGATGAAGCAGCGTCGTCGGATCTATTACACGGCCAGTCAGCGAGCAGAGATATGGGATCGCTGGCAGCGCGGGGAGTCGATGAGTTCGATCGGACGAAGGTTTGATCGAGAATCATCTTCGGTATTTTCGGTGATTTCGCCGACCGGCGGTATCCGGCCCGCCGATCGCAAGCGGAGCATCCGTGCACTGAGCCTTGCCGAGCGCGAGGAGATTTCGCGGGGCCTGAGCGTCAGTGAACCCTTGCGTGCGATAGGCACGGCGACTGGGCCGCTCGCCCTCGACGATCAGTCGCGAAGTCAGGCGCAATGGCGGCCCTGCACGGTATCGGGCGACCGCGTCCGATCAGGCGGCATGGGACCGTGCCTTGCGGCCCAAGCCCTGCAAGCTGGCTTGCTCGCCGCCACTGGCACGGGCAGTATCGGCCAAGCTGCGCCGCAAATGGTCACCGGAACAGAT
>NZ_BAAILP010000065.1:0-26223 GCF_054589055.1 Novosphingobium sp. 11B
GTGATGTTCCCCAACGTCACCATCAGCTTCCTGCCGGACAACCTGATTTTCTTCCGCACCGAGCCGCACCCCACCGACCCGAACAAGTGCACGTTCGATCTGTGGTGCATGGCCTTCCCGGTTGAGGGACAGGCCGTGGTGGAATCGATCATGGCCGGCCCCCAGCCGCTGCGCGAGGCGGAGATGCAGCACCGCGCCTTCGACAACGGCCGCGGCGTGCCCGAGATCAAGGACCAGATCGTCTATCAGGACATGCTTCTGGCGGAAGGCCAGCAGAAGGGCATGTATTCTCGCGGGTGCACCGACGCCTATCTGGCCGCGCAGGAGACGCGGGTGCGCTTCTTCCATGAAGTGCTGAACGATTACCTCGAGGGGCGGCGCTAGGCCGTCCCCCCCCATCGGCATGTGCTCCGCACTTGGCCTTGCCGGGCAACTGACGAGACGAAGGAGACTCGATCCATGGATGCGACCCGACTGGACGGCGCGATCGCGCTGGTGACCGGTGCAAGCGGCGATATCGGCGCAGCCGTGTGCAGCCTGCTGGAAGCACGCGGCGCCATGGTAGTGCGCTCCGACTTGCGCGCGCTGCCCGGGGGCAAGGAGGAATTCCTCGCGCTCGACGTTACCAGTGAAGGGAGCTGGGCCGAGGTGCTGGGCGTCATAGAAAGTCGCCACGGCGCGCTCGACATCCTGGTCAACAATGCGGGCATCGCGCCGATGGAGCGGATCGATGCCATGGCGCTGGAAGACTGGCGCCGCTGCCAGCAGGTGAATGTCGAGGGCGTCTTCCTCGGCCTCAAGCACGCCTCGCCGTTACTGGCGCGCAGCGGATCGCGGCGGCCCGGCGGTGCCGCGGTGGTCAACTTGTGCTCGGGCGCATCGGACCGGCCTGCCGCGTTCAGCGCCGCCTATTGCGTCAGCAAGGCCGCCGCACGGATGCTCACCCGGGCCGCTGCCGTCGAATTCGCCGCACTCAAGATGCCGATCCGCGTCAATTCGGTCCATCCCGGCGTGGTCGAGTCCGCGATGATGGACGATATTCTCGCCACTTATTCGCGGATCACCGGCGGGACCTCGGTGGAGACGCTGCGCGCGGGCGTTGCCGCAGGCAACCCGATGGGCCGTTTCGTAGACCCGGCCGAAGTAGCGGAAGCCGTGGCATTCCTCGCATCGAGCGCGGCTCGGTACGTCCACGGTGATGCGATCCACGTCGATGGAGGCTACGCCGCGGCCTGAAAGGCTGGGCATATGTGCTGATCCGTCCGGGAACGCCTCCTGGGGCGGGGAGTGCCGGTCCGATGGCGCTTTGGGCTTCGACGGGACATGCCGATTTCGCCCGGTTTCGGCGCAGGGACAAATCCTATAATTCGGGCCTGATTTCCAGCGGCAAGCAAACTTCCACACGCAGCCCGTCCCCGTGCCCGTCCCCGTGCCCGTCCCCGTGCCCGTCCAGAAGCCGGATCGTGCCGCGGTGCAATCGGACGACTTCCTGCGCGATGTTGAGACCCAGCCCGCTGCCGGACCCCGATGGCTGAGCGCCGCGATCGAAGCGGTTCAATACGCGTTCCCGGTCATGTTCGCTCAGGCCCGGACCACTATCCTGTATGATGAGGCGCACCGTATCGGTCTGCTTCGAAAGCTGGATCAGGATGACGCCGAATTCCGGCGTGTAGCGTATGGCATTGTCGACGAGATTGGAAACGAGCTGTTCGATCGGATGTTGATCGCCGTGAAACGGAATATTGCCGTCGCCCGCCTCGAAGCGGATCTCGATATTCTTCTCGAGCGCTGAAGGGATCGCCCAGGACACGACGTCGGCCACGACCGCCTCGATCGGGAATGATGTGAAGCCGGCGAAACCGTCGGACCCCGCCTCGATCCGGCTGAGAGTCAGCAATTGGCCGGTCAATCGGACCAGACGGTTGCTTGCTGCATCGACCTTCTCCAGCATCGTGCGCATGTCGTCATATGTGACCGCGCGGAGGGCTAGTTCCACCTGCGTGCGCATATTGGTCAAAGGTGTGCGCAACTGGTGCGAGGCATCGGCGATGAACCGCCGCTGGGCCGACAACAGAGCCGCAAGGCGCGCGATCAGGCTGTTCATCACGCCGACCTGCTGGTGCAGTTCCATCGGCAGTGCATGGTCATCGATATGCCGCAGGTCGTTGGGGTCGAGCCGCGCGATCGCGTCGCGAACCCTGGCTAGCGGCGCGATGCCTCTTCCGACGCCGATCCAGATGAGGAGGATGATCCCCATGAGGAACAGCGATTGCGGCGCGACCATGTAGGCCATGACCTCGCGCGAGAGCATGTTGCGCTTCTGCCTGGTTTCCGCGACGCGCACCAGCATGAACCGGCCTCCGTCACCGGCTACGCGGGTCTGCACGATCCGAAAGTCCCGGCCCTCTATCCGGGCGCCGTAGAAGATGTTGCCGTGGGAGTTGGTTACGGTCGTGGTGGGGGCAGGGACGCCTGCATTGCCGACATGGCGCATGCCGGTATCGTCGATCATGAGGTAGCGGATCTGGTCCACCCGGTCGAATTCCAGCATCTGCCGGGCCGCAGGCGGCAGGTCGACCGAGAAGGTGCCGTTGGAACTGACGACCTGCCGCGCGATCGTTTCGACCGAGTCCTCCAGCGAACGGTCGTAGGCAACGTTCACGAAGTGGACGACGATCGCATAGGAGGCCCACAGCCAGATCGCGGCCAGCGCTAGCGTGGTGGGTAGCAGCCATGCCAGCAGCCGCCTGCGCATGCTGAGACGCCTAGCCATTGCGATGGTGTTCCATCAGATAGCCGAGGCCGTGAATGGTGCGGATACGCACCGCATGGGCGGCCAGCTTCCGGCGCAGACGGCTGACGTAGACTTCGATGCTGTTGGTGGCGACTTCGCGGTCCCAGTTGCTCATCTGCTGGGCGAGCTTCGCCTTTTGCACGACTTCGCCGACGCGGCCGATCAGCGCTTCCAGCATGTCGGTTTCCCGTAGCGACAAGTCTATGGGCTGCCCTTCGACGAAAGCCCGGCGCGTCTCGGGATCGAACTCCAGCGGGCCGTTGGCCAGCCGGACCACCATACCGGAGAGGCGCCGACGGATAGCCTCGATCCGGGCTTCAAGCTCTCCCAACGCGAACGGCTTGACGAGATAGTCGTCGGCGCCCGCGCGCAATCCGGCGATGCGATCGTCGATGGCGTCGCGGGCGGTCAGGATCAGGATCGGGGTCGCATCGCGCCGGCCGCGCACCCGGCGCAGTAGGTCCAGCCCATCGAGATCCGGCAAGCCCAGATCGAGCACGACGAGATCGTAGCCGCCGCCATGCAGGGCCAGATCTGCGGCCTCTCCGGCAGCGACCGCATCGGTGCGATGCCCGGCCAGTTCGAGTGCGCGGGCGATCGTCTCACGCAAGTCCGCATCGTCCTCGACCAGTAGCAACCGCATTCATAACCTCCGGTCCAGTCAGGACTTTGTCAGGGCTTCCCCATAATCGCCCGGACAGGGCCGTCTTCACCGGAAGACACAATGGCAGGGAACCACTTCGCATGGCACTGTGCTTGGCGCCGCGTTCGCGTCTTCTATTCACGCTGCTGGTATCGGCAAGCCTTTCCGCCTGTTCGGGCCAGAGCGACGTCGAGAAGCCCGATGCGCCGCCGGGACTGGAGCAGATGATCCGGCAGGGCTTCGTGAAGGCGCAGCGGGTGGGCGAGGGGGCAGGCGGCTTCGGCCTTCCACTGCCCGCGCGGGTGGCATTCGAGGCGCAGGGCATGGCGGCGATCGACACGCCGGTGGCGGCCCGGATCGTCTCGATCGCGGTGCGCCCCGGAGAGATCGTCAAGCGCGGCGACGCGCTGGTCACGCTGGTCGGCGCGGAAGTGGCCGGAACGCGATCGGACGTGACGCAGGCGAGTGCGCGCCTGGCCGCCGCCGAGGACATGTTGCGCCGTCAGAACGAAATGCTGCGCCGGGGCGTGGGCACCGAAGTGGAGCGCTTCGGCGCGGAAACCGCCGCGCGCGAAGCCCGCGCCGAATATGCCCGTGCGTCCCGCGCTTCCGCGCTGATCGGTGGCGGGGAAGGCGGCACGTTCACGTTGCGCGCGCCGGTGAACGGCACCGTGCTGGGGCTCAAGGCCAGTGTCGGTGCAATGGCGGATGCGGGCGGCGATCCGATCATGGAGATCGGCGATCCGACGCGCCTGTGGATCGTCGCCGATGCCGCCGAAAGCGACTTGTCGGGGGTGCGTCCCGGCATGGAAGCGCAAGTCACGGTCGCCGGGGTGACCGTTCCCGCGCGGGTCGACGGTGTCGGCTCGCTGATCGATAGCGACCAGCGCCGCGTTCCCATCTATCTGCGCCTGTCCGACCGGCCTGGGGGCATGACCGCCGGAATGCTCGCCGAAGTGCGTTTGCCGGGCCAAGCTGGGATCACCGTCCCGACCGATGCCGTGCTCGTCAAGGATGGCGGCAACCGGGTTGTCTATGTGCGCACCACCAAGGGCGCCGTTGCGCGTCCCGTGCAGGTGGGCGCATCGCGCGCAGGGCGCATCGTCATCACCTCAGGCCTGAAGCTGGGTGAGACCATCATCACGCACGGCGCCCTGCTGCTCGACAGCAGCGCTAGCCAGCAACTCTGAGCCCCGCCATGCTGTCTCGTCTCATCGAATTCTCGGTTCATCGCCGCGTCGTTGTGCTGGTGCTTGCGGGCATCCTCGCAGTGTTCGGTATCCGGGCTTATCACAACCTTTCCATCGAAGCCTTTCCCGATGTCACCAACGCGCAAGTGCAGGTCATCACCCAGATGCCGGGTTATGCCGCGGCAGAGGTGGAGCGGCAGGTCACCATCCCGCTGGAGCGCGCGCTGAACGGTACGCCGCGCATGACCTTGCTGCGCAGCGAAAACCTGTTCGGCCTTTCCATCATCACGCTGGTGTTCGACGACGAGGCCGATCCGTTCGACAGCCGCATGGTGGTGGGCCAGCGCCTTGGCGATGCGGAACTGCCGGGAGGCGTCACCCCCGCGCTGGCGCCGGAATCGACGCCGCTGGGGAAGATCTACCGCTTCCGCATCGCCAGCGACCGTCACGACCTGTTCGCGATCCGCTCCGAGATGCAGTGGACCGTCACACGCATGCTGCGGCAGGTCCAGGGCGTGGCCGATGTCGTGCCTTTCGGCGGTTACCTCAAGGAAATCCAGGTCCAGCCCGATCCGGCCAAACTCTACGCGGCGGGGATCAGCCTGGACACGCTGGAAGAGACGCTGAACAAGGCGAACCTCAACGTCGGCGGCGGGTTCCTGCGCACGGGCGATCAGGAACTGACGGTGCGTGGCATCGGCGTGATCCAGACCCCGGAAGACATCAAGCAGGTTCCGCTCAAGGCCAAGGACGGCACCGCGTTGACCGTGGGCGACGTCGCCACGATCCAGACCGCGCCGACCCCGCGCAGAGGCTCGGTATCCTACAACGACCAGCGCGAGGTGGTCGAAGGGCTAGTGCTGATGCGGCGGGGAGAGAACCCCTCGCTGGTGCTCGAAGGCATCCACGATCAGGTCAAGCAGCTGAACGGCACGATCCTGCCAAAGGGCATGAAGATCGTACCCGTCTACGATCGCAGCGAACTGGTCGGCCATACGATCGGGACGGTGCAGGACAACCTGCTGCACGGCTTCATTCTGGTCATCGCCATCGTCTGGCTGTTCCTGCGCAGCGTGACCGGATCGGCGGTGGTCTCGGTGGTGATCCCGCTGTCGCTGCTGACCGCCTTCATCGGCCTGAGCCTGCTGGGGCTTCCGGCCAACCTGATCTCGATGGGCGCGATCGACTTCGGCATTCTGGTCGATGGCGCGGTCGTGCTGGTCGAGGCGGTGATGCATGCCATGCAGACCGAACGGCCGCAGGACAAGAAGGCCATCCTCAAACTGGTGATCGCATCGGCCATCGATGTGGGGCGCCCGACGTTCTACTCGATGCTGATCATCATCGCCGCGCTGCTGCCGGTCTTCACCCTGCAGTCGGTGGAGGGCCGCATGTTCCGCCCGCTGGCGCTGACATATGCCTTCGCGCTGACCGGCGCGCTGGTGTTCGCGCTGACGGTGGTGCCTGCCTTGTGCGCCGTGATGTTCAAGCCGAAGCACGCCGATATCGTCGAGCCGCGCTGGATCGGCTGGCTGCGTGACGGATACCGCTCGCTGCTGGATCGCATCCTGCGCGCGCGTGTGATCGCCATGGTAGGCGCGGCGGCACTGCTGATGGCGGGCGCGATCGCGGTGGACCGGCTTGGCACCGAATTCCTGCCCGAACTCGATGAAGGCGACATCGCGATCTTCGTCGAGATGCCCAACAGCATCGCGCTGGAAAAGGCGCAGGACGTGCTGCAGGAGGTCCACCGGCGTATCCGCGCGATCCCGGAAGTGCGCGACGTCCACAGCGAGCACGGCAGGCCCGAAGACGGCACCGACAACGAAGGCGTCAACATGGTCAAGACCTTCGTGCGCCTGCTGCCCGAGGAGAACTGGCACACCGGCAAGACCAAGGCCCAGATCATCGAACAGATGCGTCGGTCTCTGGCGGGCATTCCGGGCGTGCGCTTCAACTTTTCGCAGCCGATCAAGGACAGCGTCGAGGAAGCGGTGGCAGGCGTGCGCGGCAAGGTCGTGCTCAAGATCTTCGGCACCGACCTGACCGTGATGCGCCAAACGCTGCTTAAGGCGGTCGCTGCGATCAGGCCGATCCGGGGCGTCACCGAACTGGACCTCTACCGCGATGCGCTGGGGCCGCAGTTGCAGATCCAGCTGGACCGCGCGGCGCTTGCCCGTGCGGACGTGTCGATCGAAGATGCGCAGCGGACGATCGAGACCGCTCTTGCGGGCCGCGTCACGACCGAATTCTGGGATGGCGAACGTCCGGTGCCGGTGCGGCTGATCCTGCCTTCTCCCTCGCGCGACGATGCCGACAAGATCCGCGCCTTGCCGATCATGACCCCGGGCGGCGCGCGCGTGCCCTTGGGCCAGCTTGCCCGGATCACGGTGGAGAACGGCCCCACCACGATCGTGCGCGAGGGCAATATCCGGTTCCTCGCCCTCAAGTTTAACGTCGAGGGGCGCGACATGGGCTCGACCGTCAACGATGCGATTGCCGCCGTGAATGCCAAGGTAAAGGCGCCGGAAGGCCACTATTTCGTCTGGGGCGGCGAGTTCGAGAACCAGCAGCGGGCCGCCAAGCGGCTGCAGATCGTGGTTCCCGTCGCGCTGCTGCTGGTCCTGTGCCTGCTCTACGCCGCGATGAACAGCGGGCGCAGCGCCATCGCGATCATCGCCACGATCCCTTTCGCGTTGACCGGCGGCGCCTTCGCGTTGCTGGTCGCCGGGGTGCCGCTGTCGGTCAGCGCGGCGGTGGGCTTCATCGCCCTGCTGGGGCAGGTGTCGCTGATGGGCGTGCTGGTGCTGTCCGCTGCCGAAGAACGGCGGCGGGCGGGCATGGACCTGCTTCCCGCCCTGCTGGACGGTGCGGTGGACCGCTTGCGGCCGGTGCTGATGGCGTCCTCGCTGGCGATGCTGGGACTGCTGCCGATGGTCGTCTCCAGCGGCATAGGCAGCGAGACGCAGCGGCCCTTCGCGCTCGTCGTCGTGGGCGGCATGGTGACGACGCTGATCGTCGCGCTGCTCATCCTGCCGGTGATCTACAGCTACATCACGCCGGGCAAACTCCAGACCCCCGAGGAGGCCGACGCATGAGCCGACGTGTAATTCTGAGCCACCTTTCCGTCCTGCCGCTGCTGGCCCTTTCGGTTCCGGTGATGGCGCAACCGATGCCGGAAACCGTCGATCTCCAGACGGTGCTCACTCTGGCGCGAACCTCCAGCCCGCGCGTGGAAGCCGAGGAGCAGGACATCGCGGGCGCGCAGGCGGACCGGCAGATAGTGAACGTGTTGCCTAATCCCGAGGTTTCCTATGCCGGATCCTATCAGCCGGGCGGGATCACCAACTTCGAGGGGCGGCGCGCGCACGAAGCCACCGTCGAACTTCCCCTCGATCTGGGCGGCAAGCGCCGTGCGCGGGTCGCGGCGGCGGACCGCAGGATCGATGCCGCCAAATCGCGCGTCGCGGTGTCGAGGCTGGACTTCATGACCGAGGCAGGCAGCGCCTTCGTCGCATTGCTGAGCGCGCAGGACACCGTCGGCGTGCGCCGGGATGCGATGGCCGAATTGGACCGGCTTCGCGGCATGGTGGCGGGACGGCGGGCATCGGGGATGGCCAGCGACTATGATGTCGCCCGCGTCGATGTGGAGATAGAATCCGCCCGCGCCGATCTGGTCGAGGCCCAGAGTGCCGCTATCGATGCCCGCACTGACCTTGCCAATGCCCTGGGCTTCCCGGGGTGGCATCCCAGCGCTAGCGGCAGCCTTGATCAGGTGCCCGGCACCGGCGGCAGTCCCGCCCAATCCGCCGAAGCGCTTCCCGCGGTTGCGGCTGCACTGGACGAGCAGAACGCCGTGAAAGCCGACGTGGTCACGGCCCGGCGCGAGCGTTTCCCGGAAGTCTCGGTGAACGGGGGGCGTTTCTGGACGACCGGCCCGTTCGGCGCGACCTATTCGGCAGGGCTGACGCTGGAAGTGCCGCTGTTCGACCGCCGCAATGGCGCCGTCCGCAAGGCCGAAGCCGAAGCGCGGGCAGCCGAACTGCGCACCGAAATCGCCAAAGCCAAGGCGCTCGCGGAGATCAACCGCTACGCCGCACTGGTCGAAGTGCGCACCGCCGCGCTCGATACCTTCAACCGCAGGATCGGAGGAAAGCTGGACGCGCTTGGACGCATGGCCGAGGATTCCTATCGTCTGAGCGGCGGCTCGGTCATCGAACTGATCGATGCCACGCGCTCACGCTTCGACAATCTGGCCACACAGGTCAGTCTGTCAGCCAGACTTGCCGATGCGCGGCTCCGCCTTCGCCTTTCGCGGGAGGATGGTTCCGGCGATACGGCGCTGACGGCCCGGTAATGGATCTCGTTTCGCCACGGGGCCGCCGGTAGAAGCGCCGAAGATCAGAGCTTCATGGCGTCCACCGTGAACTTGCAACCGATGATCAGGGCATCGTCGGTAGGTCGTGCGCGCTCCGGGGCGCCCGTCCGGTCGGGGTTGAGGATGTACTGGATGTTCGGCGACAGCCGGATCGCCGGCCCCACCTGCGCGCTGTAGGACAGCTCCATCATCACCTCGTGGCGGGACGCCTTGCCGCTTCCCCCAGCGGCGAGATCGGCGGCGCGCATGCGCTGCATGGCCAGGTCGCTGAAGCGCTGGTCGCTGATCATGAAGCCGAGGCTGTCTTCGTCCCGCCCCTCGAACGTGCCGGTCTGGACGAGGCCGAGGTCCCAGAAGCGGCTTTCCTCGACCCGGCCCGACAGGTTGGTCATGGCAACGCCGTAGATGCTGAGGCCGCGCTTCGATGTCGGATCGGGGCGGGTCACCTGCTGCTCGAAGCGGACGTAAAGTCCGGACCGGCCATTGTGCGTCTGCGCCGCGCGGCCGGAGAGGATGGCGATGCCGCCCATGTCGTCGCGCAGGGGATCGGCATAGTCGCCCTTGTCGATCCAGCCGCCCAGGATGTAGCGTGAGGGCAGGCGGGCCGCCTCGCCGCTCTCCCGGCTCAGTTCCCACGGCACGATCACGCCGGTCGCATTGCCGATGCCGAAGCCGGTGCCATGATCGCTGGCACGCTTGCGGTCAGGGTTTACCTCGTAGGCGCCGACATGCGCGAAGATGTGCTCGGCGATGCGCGCTTTGGCATGGACCATCCAGCTCGATGCCGGGAAGTACGTGAAGTTGCTGTTCTTGAATACGAAAGTCGGGTTGCCGCAGCCCGAATTGCCCTGGAACTGGCAGTAGAGCGGCGAATTGAGGAAGTGGATGTTGGCCTGGCTGCGGCCTGCCTCGATCACCAGCTGGTCGTTCAGCAGGTGCTGTTCCCAGGTCAGGATAGCGAGGTGGGTGTTCTGCGTGCCCCAGATTTCCTGCACCGAAGTGTTGTTGCCGATCGCCAGATCAGAAAGGCTCTCGCCATGGCGGTTGGTGACGGCGGCATGGAGCGCGCCGCCACCGATCCCGGCGATGCGGTCCATGTCGAGGTCGGCGCCGACATAGACCTGCCCGGCATAAGCGGCATCGCGCCGCAGGCCGCCGGTGACGTTACCGGCCGCCTCTCCGGTATAGCTGAGGGCGAGGGTAATGCCGTCGTCCGCGAGCGGCTGGGAAGTCTTTGGCGTCTCGGCCTCATCTGCCGACTGGGCGAAGGCAGGTGCGATGGACAAGGCGAGGGCGGCGACGCCTGCAAGGCAGGCGCCCTTGATCGGCAGGGCCGTCATGGCAATGGGTCCTCTCTGGGTGTTCTGTACGTGGTCTTCGGGGCCGGTCAGGCCGCCGTGGCAGTCTTGCGCTTGAGCAGGCCGACGAGCACCGCACTCACCAGCGTTCCGGCGACGATGGCCGTCGCATAAGCGGCAAGGTGCGTCACCGCGCCGGGGATCGGCAGGACGAAGACGCCGCCGTGCGGCACTTTAAGCTCCACCCCGGATGCCATCGAGATTGCGCCCGCAACCGCCGATCCGGCCATCAGCGAAGGGATGACGCGGAACGGATCGCGCGCGGCGAAGGGGATCGCGCCCTCGGTGATGAAGGCGAGGCCGAGCACGGCGGCGGCGCCGCCGGCCTCGCGCTCCTCGGGCGTGAAGCGGTCGCGGAACAGGCGGGTCGCCAGCGCCACGGCGAGGGGCGGGGTCATCCCGGCGGCCATCGTCGCGGCCATCGGCGTGCAGACGTTGCTGGCGATGAGGCCGACCGAGAAGGCATAGCCTGCCTTGTTGACCGGTCCGCCCATGTCGAACGCGGACATCGCGCCAAGGATCACGCCGAGCAGCAGCGCGCTCGACCCCTGCATGGAACGCAGCCACTCGGTCAGGAAGGCGAGCGCGGCGGCGACCGGCGCGCCCACGGCATAGACCATCAGCAAGCCGGTCAGCAGCGTGCCGAGCAGCGGCAGGATCAGCACAGGCTTGAGCCCTTGCAGGTTCTTGGGCAGGCGGATCAGCCGGTTGAGACCCTCCACGCCGTAGCCCGCGATGAACCCCGCCGCGATGCCGCCGAGGAATCCGGCGCCAAGCTGCGCGGCCATCATGCCGCCCACCATGCCCGGCGCGATGCCGGGTCGGTCGGCAATGGAAAAGGCGATATATCCGGCAAGCGCGGGCACGATCAGCGCAAAGCCGCCCTGCGCGCCGATCTGGAACAGCGTGTGCGCCAGGGTCCCCTTGGCGGCGTCGGCATTGGCGCCGATGCCGCCGAGCGCGAAGGCGATCGCGATCAGCAGACCGCCCGCCACCACGAAGGGCAGCATGAACGACACGCCGGTCATCAGGTGCTTGTACGGTCCGGCGCGTTCCTGTCGCGCAGGTGCCTTGTCCTCGCTCCCGGTCGCCGCTTCGCCGCCCTGCACTTGCGCTTCGGCCAGCGCGCGTTCGATCAGCTTCGCGCCGCCGGAGATCGCGGGTTTTGTGCTGGACGAGAACACGCGCTTGCCTGCGAAGCGCGCGCGATCGACCTCGCGGTCGGCGGCGATCAGCACGACGTCGGCCTCGGCGATTTCCCCGGCGGTCAGGGGCGTACCCGCGCCGACCGAGCCTTGCGTCTCCACGCGGATCGGATAGCCGAGCTGCCGGGCGCCTTCGCTCAGGCCCTCGGCGGCCATGAAGGTATGGGCGATGCCGGTGGGGCAGGATGTGATCGCGACGATGCGCGGGGACTGCATGGTCGCTGCCGGGCCGTTCTTCGGTGCGAACCGAAGCGCACCGGCGGGATCGGCAAGCACTGATTCCAGCGTTACATGGCGGTCGGCACGCTCGGCAAGCGCAGCGTCCGCATCGCCGCCAACCAGAAGAAGGACGCCGTCGGCACCGGGAACGTCTTCGGCAAGCGGATTGAGCACGCCCTGTTCGGTGCGTACCTCGACCTCGATGGTCCGGCCTTCGGTCCGGGCGGCACGGCGCAGGGCCTCGCCTGCCAGAACGCCTTGAACTGCGGACGCGCCCGCCTCGACGACGGCGAAAATCTTGGTCATCGGGTCTCTCCCGCCGCTGTCGTCGCGGCTGTTTCTATGGGGGTGACGATCACTTCTTCGGCCAGCGCATGGACGCTGGCGAGGGCGGGCAGGTTCGGCCCCGCCATGCCCAGCTTGGCCACCGCAAAGGCCGTCGCGAGCCGCGCCGTGCGCTCCAGCGAAGCCTCTTCGGCCAGCGCGGCGGTGATGCCTGCTACCATGGCGTCACCGGCGCCGACGGTGCTTGCCACTTCGCCGATGGCGAGGCGGGCGGTGAGGGCGCCTTCGTCCGAGACGAACAGCGCGCCATCCGCCCCCATCGATACGACGACCAGCGCTACACCACCGTCGCGCAAGGTTCGGGCCGCTTCAAGCAGGGCGACCATGTCGGGCAGCGGGCGGGCCAGGAGCTGGCTCAGTTCGTCGCGGTTGGGCTTCACGACGTGCGGCGGTTGGGCACTTTCCAGCGCGCATTTCATCGGCAGGCCGCTGGTGTCGAGCACCACGCGGCAGCCGATCGCCCGCAGCCGCGCGGTCAGCGCGGCGTATGTATCGGGCGGGCAGCCGGGAGGAAGACTGCCCGCCAGCACGACGAGGTCGCCCTCGCGCGCCGCATCGCAGATCGTCGCGGCGACCATTTCGGCGCGACCGGGATCGACTGCGATGCCATCCAGATTGATGTCGGTGGTGCCCGCCGGGTCGACGAGCTTGAGGTTCACGCGTGTCGTTCCGGCGATGCGGATGAAGCGGTCCTCGATACCCTTGACGGCGAACAGCGCATCGAACGATGCGGCATTGTCGCTGCCCAGCAGGCCGTAGGCGGAGACGTCTTCGCCCCAGTCGGCAAGGCAGCTGGCGACGTTGACGCCCTTGCCGCCCGCATTCTGGCGCACAGAGCGGGCGCGATGGACCTCGCCGGGCACGAGCCGGTCGAGCGTGACGGTCTGGTCGATCGCCGGATTGAACGTGACGGTGAGGATGCGCATCAGGCTGCTCCTCCATCCAGCGCGCGCACGTCCGCAGCGCCCTCGGCGGCGAGCGCGCGGGCGGCCAACTCTACCAGTTCGCTGCGGTCGGAGGCGCGAAGGCGGGCCTTGACCGCGGGAATGTCGCGCGGGGTCATCGACAGCTCGTTGACGCCGAGGCCGACGAGCAGCGCCGCGCCGAACGGGTCGCCGGCGATGCCGCCGCACACGCCGACCCAGCGGCCATGCGCCTTCGCGCCCTCCACCGTCATCGCGATCATGCGCAGAACGGCCGGGTGCAGGCTGTCGGCATCGCCAGCAAGTTCCGGGTTCTGCCGGTCGATGGCGAGCGTATACTGGGTGAGGTCGTTGGTGCCGATCGAGAAGAAGTCGGCATGGGCGGCCAGCGATGCCGCCTGGATCGCCGCCGCCGGAACCTCGATCATGATGCCGATCGGCACCTGCGGGGCCTCGAATTCGGCGCGGATCGCCTCGCAGCGCCGGCGCAGGTCGATCAGTTCATGCGCGGATGTGATCATCGGGAACATGATCGAGAGGTCGCCGCCGTCCTTTGCGGCGCGGTAGAGCGCGCGCAGTTGCGGCTCCAGCAGGTCGGGGCGGCGCAGCAGCAGCCGGGCGCCGCGCACGCCGAGGAACGGGTTCTCCTCACGGGGGAGGTCGAGGTGCGGCACCTGCTTGTCGCCGCCGATGTCGAGCGCGCGCACGATCAGCGGGCGCTCTCCCAAGGCTTCCGCCATCGCGCGGTAGGCGGCGACCTGCTCGTCCTCGGAAGGGCTGTCGCCGCGTTCGAGGAACAGGAATTCGGTGCGCATCAGGCCCACCCCCTCGCCGCCTTGCGCCAGTGCGAAGGCGACCTGATCGGCGCGGTTGACGTTGGCGGCGATCTCCACGCGGTGGCCGTCGCGGGTCACGGCGGGCTTGCCGCGCTCGGCTTCCTCGGCCGCGCGCTGGCGCGCGAGGTCCTCGATCCAGGCGCGGGCGGAGGCGAGGTCGTCTTCGGAAGGGTCAATCCACACGCGCCCGCCGTCGCCATCGACGACGACCGTGGTGCCCGAAGGCGTCGCCAGCAGTTCCGCGCCGCCCGCGACGACCGAGGGCAGGCCGAGCGTGCGGGCCAGGATCGCGCTGTGCGAGGTCGGCCCGCCGAGCGATGTGGCGATCCCCGCGACCTTGGCTGTGTCCAGCGTCGCGGTGTCGGACGGCGACAAGTCGGCGGCGACGAGAATGCTGGGCACATCGGGCAGGTCTGCCAGAGTGCCGGTGACGAGGTTGGGGTCGATCTCCGCCAGCACGCGGCGGCCCACGTCGTGCAGGTCGGCAGCACGTGCCGCGAGCACCGGATTGCCGAGCGCGGAGAGCTTGCCCGCGATGCGCTCGACCGCCTGATGCCACGACCATGCGACGCCGTGACCTTCGACCATCAGCTGGCAGGTCAGGGTAATGAGGTCGGTGTCTTCCAGCAGCTCGGACTGCGCCTTGAAGATCGCCGCTTCCGATGCGCCGAGGCGGCGCGTGGTGTCGTCGATCAGCGCGGTCATCTGCGCGCGGGTGCGGGTCAATGCCTCGTTGAGCAGGGCGCCGCCGGTGGCGAGGTCGACCGGGACATTGGGAACCAAGAGTTCGGCGGCGCTGAGCACGTGAACGCGGCCGATCGCAAGGCCGGGGCTGGCGGCAACCCCGGCGATCATGCGCGGAGTGCCCGAGGGCTTCCATGCGCGGGCAGGTCCCTCGCGCTTTTCTGCGGCGCGCGCGGCCTCTTCCTTTTCGCGCGCCGTAAGGCGGCGGACCGAGGCGACGAAACGATCGAGCGCCTGTTCGGCATTGGCGCCCTCGGCGGAGAAGGTCACCTCCTCGCCGTGACGCAGGCCCAGTTGCAGCAGGGCGACGAGGTTGCGCGGATCGGCGCTCTCGTCTCCATGGCGCACGCGCAGCCGCGCGGCGGAGGCGCGGGCCGCCTCCACCCACGCCGAGGCCGGGCGGGCATGGAGCCCCGAGGGGTAGTCGACCACCCAGACGGCGGTATGCGCGAGATCGACGGCGGGCGCGGCGGCGGCATCTGCAGCGCCATCCTCGCCCAAGGCGCGAGTGAAATCCGCCGGGTCGTCGGTGGCGATCAGCGCGGCCAGCCGGGCCTCGTCCTGGATCAGCCGCGTCAGGCGGCGCAGGATGGCGATGTGGCTGTCGGAATTGGCGGCGATACCGACGACGATGTGCGCGCGCTGGCCGGGGTTCCAGTCGATCCCGTCGCGAAGCTGGAGAATGGCGATGCCGTCGCGGCGGACGAGGCCCTTGTCCTCACCCAGCCCGTGCGGGATCGCGAGGCCGGAACCGAGGAAGGTGTTCGCGACCGCCTCGCGCCGGACCATGCTTTCCTCGTAACCGGGCGCCACGCATCCGGCGGCGACCAGCAGCTGGCCTACCTGGCGAATCGCATCGGTCTTGTCGGCAGCCTGTGCGTCGATCCTCACGAGATCGGCAGCCTGCGACGCGGCGAAAGCGTCTGCGAGCATCGTCATTCCTCTCCATTTGCTCTGTCATGAGAAAACGTTTTCTCATCGAAATTGTCAAGAGGGGTTGTGATTATCGCATCATGCGGTGCATATTGCACTTAGCAGGCGACAATGCGCGATCTGGTTGAGAGAACGATTTCCTAATGGCGACAGGCATAAAGGACGTGGCGCAAGTGGCCGGGGTCTCGCCCGCCACGGTCTCGCGCGTACTGGCCGGGCGCCCGGTTGATCCCGTCATGGCCGAGCGCGTGCTGGCTGCGGTCAAGTCCACGGGCTATCGCCCGAATCTCGCCGCGCGGCGGCTGCGGTCCCGGCACAGCAACACCATCGGGCTGGTCGTCGCCGATATCCGCAACCCCTTCTTCACCGAGGTCTCGCGCACGATCGAGGCCGTGGCGGCGGCGCGGGGCCTACGCGTCATCCTGTGCAATACCGACGAGGACCCGGCCAAGGAGGCCGAGTTCCTCGAACTCATGCACGAAGAGCGAGTGGCCGGCGTCATCCTTGCCCCGTCGCGGCAGCGGGTGGCGAAGGTAGGGCGGCTCGAACTCGACTATCCCGTGGTGCTGATCGACCGTGCCGCACCTGACGCCGGGTTCGATTGCGTGCTGCTCGACAATACGCGCATGGCCGAAGTTCTCGTCGAGCACCTTCATGCGCAGGGGCATCGGCGGATCACGGGACTGTTCGGGGCGGCGAGCACCACGGGTTTCGAGCGCCGGGAAGGGTTCGAACGTGCCGCTGCCCGGCTTGGGCTGGAGGTGGAAGCGATCGCGGTGCCGCATACGGCGGATGCGATCCGGCGGGTGATCGCCGAACTGCTCGGGCGGGCCGAACGCCCCGAGGCGCTGCTCGCCAGTAATGGGGTGATGCTGGTCCATCTCCTGCGCGGCCTGCGCGATCTCGGCCTCGAGGTTCCCCGCGACATCGCCCTTGCCGGTTTCGACAACAACGACTGGATGGAGTTCGTCGGCGGCGGCCTCAGCGTCATAGAGCAACCGGTCGAGGAGATCGGGCGCACGGCGATGACGATGCTGCTGGACCGCCTTGACCATCCCGACGCGCCCATGCGCAAGGTCGTGCTCGCGGGCCGCCTGTTGCCGCGCGGATCGAGCACGCGTCTTGCCGATTCCGCTCAAGCCATCGGAGAATGACGCTTATGGAACGCACCACAATCGGCCGGGACACGCAGGTCTGCATGTCGCTTTCGGCGCGGCCCGGCAATGCGGGGTCGCGGCTGCATAACTGGCTCTACGACCATTACGGGCTGGACTACGTCTACAAGTCGTTCAGCACGACCGACCTTGCGGCAGCGATCGGCGGCATCCGGGCGTTGGGGATTCGCGGCTGCGCGATCTCGATGCCGTTCAAGGAAGCGGTCATCCCGATGCTCGACGGGATGGAAGCCTCGGCGACCGCGATCGACAGCGTGAACACGATCGTCAACGATGGCGGCGTGCTGACCGGCTACAATACCGACTACGTCGCCGTGCGTGCCCTTCTGGAGCGTCGTGAAATCGACCCGTCCACGCCGTTCCTGCTGCGCGGCAGCGGCGGCATGGCGAAGGCGGTAGTCGCAGCACTGCGCGATTGCGGCTTCACGCAAGGCACGATCGTCGCACGCAATCCCGAGGCCGGACCGGCGCTGGCCCGCCAGTACGGCTTTGGCTGGCTGGAAGCGATGCCGGTGGAAGGCGCGCCCTTGCTGATCAACGTTACGCCGCTCGGCATGGAAGGGCCGGGGGCCGATGCACTCGCGTTCTCGCCCGCGCAGATCGCGGCTTGCGAGATCGCCTTCGATGTCGTCGCGCAGCCTGCGAACACGCCGTTCGTCAAGGCCGCGCAGGAGGCCGGCAAGCGTGTGATCTCGGGCGCCGAGGTCATCGTGCTGCAGGCGATCGAGCAGTTCGCGCTCTACACCGGGGTGCGGCCCGACGAGGATGCGATCGCCCGTGCGGCAGGCTTTGCCCATGGTCCTGCGGTGGAGGAGAAGCTGCGGGCGGTCTGACCTGCGGGTCAGAACGCGATGTCGACAATGATGACGTCGGCGTACGTGCCTGCGGCCGGAGTGGTCTGCGCGGGGTCGATCACGGCGCGGTACGTGAAGCCCTGCAGCGTGCTGCTATCATAGATGCCGGGGTTGGTGTCGGCGGCGGCGCTGCTGCGGCGTTCGCCTGCGATCGCGCTGCCCCAGCGTCCGGCGCTCACCGAATTGCCGCGATAGATCTCGTAATTTAGGTAGCTGGAGGTCGTACCCTGCCGCATGCGCCGGGTGCCCGAGAAGTTCTGTCCGTTGCCCAGGCCGACGGTATAGGTGGATCCGAAACTGCAACGGACCGATATGGTGCGTGTCACCGGATTGAAACTGCCGACCAGCGGTGCGGTGCCGAATGCCAGGTCGGGAGCGGTGATCTGACAGTCGGGCAGGACGTTGAGCGTCACCGTCACCGTCACGGGTGCGCCGGTGCCCCAACTCGTCAACGGGCCAAGCAATCCGCTGCGCGTCGCTCCGGGGCTGTTCGACGTGCCGATACAACCGTTCAGGGCGCCAATCGTGCACACCGAGAAGTACCAGCGCAAGGTCACCGTGCCGGTATACGTACCTGCCGGTAAGGCCGACGTCGGCGTCGTCCGGACGTAGAGGGGAATGCTGTTGCTCGGCCCGCTGAACAGGCCAAGCAGCGCGGTGGTGGACATATCGACCTCGCTGCCTATCCCCAATGCGGCGCCGCCGGACGTGGACGACAGGGTGAAAGGTATCGTCTGGGTGCCGCCGACGCGCGTGAGCAGGAATGTGGACGCATCGACACCCACCTTGATGTACGACGTGGTCGCCACCACCAGCAGGCTCGCGCATGAGAAGCCGCTGGCGCCGCTGCCGGACTGGACCTGGCTCGCCACGTTGAAGGACCCGGTCTCGCCGATGGTGATGGTGGATGGCGCGACCGTGCAGTTCCCGTAAGTCTGGGCCTGCACCGTCCCGCCGCCGAAGAGCAGGCCGCACAGCAGCAGCAGCAGGGCGATCAGCGCGGGGCGGCGGCGGGTCATCGGCATGTCAGCGTTCCCATGTCGGCAATCTTGTCCGCCGTCACGTCCATTTGGAAGGAAGCGCGGCAGTTATTCCCTTCGGGCAGCGTGACGAGGAAATCGTTACGCGGGCCAAGGTTCTCGGCAAAGACCAGCCCGTCCCATCCTACGTAGGCGGTGCCGCGCCCATTCACGCGGATCACCGAGCCGACCGGAAGCGGAGCACCGGCCTCATCGACAAGGATCATCCTTGCGGCGATCATCCTGCGCACCGGGAAATCGAGGACGTATCCGCTACCGCGCTGCACCGCCACCTTCTGGTCGATGATGTCCGAAGTCAGATCCTCGCGGAAGCCCAGCGGATCGATCGCGTACTTGCCCGGATAGTACGCCGCCGCCCATGGAATGAGGACATGCCCGCGCGCGTCGGTCCGGCCGACCAGTTGGTTTTCGTAGTAGACGGGCACCCCCGCATGGCCCCGCGTCGATACGAGCGCGAAGGCATCGGCGACGCGATTGGCGACGAACACCGACTTGTCCATCCACACCACCGATCCCGACGCGCCCAGCCAGCGCGTGACATTGCCGCTGCCGCCGAAGGCCCCGCCGCGCAATTCCGTGAAATCGGTGCGCCAGGTCACATCGGCATTGCCGTAGATGTCGCCGTTGCCCAGCCGCGCCGCGCCGGTGTTCCAGCCGATGCCGCCCTGCGTGGGCACTGCTCGGCTGTAATCGACCCGATTGCTGTAGCGGCCGTTCTGTTCCCGCGTGAGGCTGGTGCTGGCCGTCCCGCGATCCGCGCCCAGCGGGACCTGAAGCGTGAGCGAGGCCGTCCATGTGCGCGCATCGAGATCGCGTGTCGCCGAGGCGAACAGGCTGGACGAGCGGCCGACCGGAAGCGACCAACTGGCATTCACCAATCGCGTTCTTCCCTCGCCCCGCGTGCGGCTGTCGAAGTAGGCGGCGCCCACCGATCCGAAGCGGCCCAGCGCAAGGCTTGCGCTGGCCGAAGTCTGCCGCGTCGCGCTGATCCGCGAGCCGGACAGGGCGGCGAGATCGAAGAACCCCGCGTCCTGCCGCAGATGATTGACGGAAAACGAGAAGTCACGGCGCTGGTACTGGTAGCCGACCGCGATCTGACCGCCTTCGCGCGCATCCTTGCGGCTGCGGCTGTAGGACGCGTTGACGACGCCGAGATTGCCTATGCGCAGTACGGTGCCCGCGCCGACGACGGCCATTTCGCGGCTGGCCTCGGCGTGGGCCTCTACCGTCAGTCTATCGGTCAGGCCGTGCCGGATCGATCCGCTGGCGACCATCGTGCCGTAGTCGAAACTGCTCTGCCCGTAGCGTTGGCGCACGGCGCCTGCAGCGACCGCATAATCGGTCAGTCCGGGCCGAAGCAGCGTGGTGGCGACATAGAAGGGGATCTGCGTCGTTACTTGCCGCCCCAGAGCATCGGTGACGACGATGCTCGCCTGACCGCCGCCGTTGATCTGCGGCAGCGGGTTCATCACGAAGGGCCCGGGCTGAACCGGGCCGCCGAACGCCTGGTGGTTGTCGATGAACAGTTCGATGGAGGACGGCAGCGCCGCTTCGCCGGAAAAGGCGGGCACGGGATACGTCACGACATCGGGCCGTACCGCGAAATCCCGGGAAACCTGGATACCGCCCAGCCGGATGGCGCTGCTCCAGGGCAGGGTCCGGGTGATCAGGTCGCCTGCCTCGTAAGTCGTCATGCTGTTTTCGTCGGAGCGGATCCAGCGCGTGTCATAGCGCATGTAGGATGTGCCGCCGCCGCCGGTACGGACCACGCCGGTGCTGGAAAGCAGACCTGCCGGCCCGAATACGCGCACATCGTTCCACAGCGAAGCCGAGGCGGGAGCGCCGGGCGCATCGACCGCATAGAGGTCGTAGTTGACCATGACCCCGAAGCTGCTGCGCGCCGGTCCGGTATTGCGCCGCGGGCCGAAGCCGATTTGCTGGCCCTGTAGCCAGCGCGCCGGGACTTGGAGCTTCAGGCGCTGGTTGGGCACGTCGTACTCGGCGCTCACACCCGGCAGTTCGTCGACCATGACCTGGGCGGCGGCATCGCCTTCGGCCGGAAGGTTCAGCGCGCGCATGTCGCCTGCGGACAGGCGGAAATGGTCGCCGGTGATCTCTACCGGAACGATGACCCCGCTCGGCACGCCGTTGACGACGATTTCAAGCTGGATCGGTCCGGTTTCGGTTACCCTGATCCTGTCGTTGTAGTCGGCAGCCGCCGGAATATCGTCATATTTGGTCTCTGCCCGGCATGGGGCCATCGTCATTGCCGCGCACAGTCCTGCAAGGAGCGTCCACCCTAACTGACGAGGAATGGCGGCAAACGACAAGGTCCATCCTCCTTCCGCGTGCTCAAGGGGAGCGCGGCTTGGGCCATGTCAGGGCTGCCAGGGCACCATCGGCGCGGAGGAATTGTCCTCGACGTCGGCGAACAGCCTGGCTTGTGGCACAACGGCCTGCGTGATCGGAAAGCGCATCGTGGCTCCGGCGAGGATATATCCGTGCGCCCCTTCGATTTTCGAGGAAGTCCCGTCGGAGCGTTTCTGGGCCACGCCGCTGAGTCGGCTGTGGCTCGCGCCCGGGTTGCGGATTTCGAGGACATTGCCGCCGTTCGCCTTTACCACGCGCCATTGCAGCGCGGGCCTCGCGGTGGTTTCGGTCTTCGCAGCGCGGGTATTCGCACCCTCGCCATAGGTGAACAGCGGCACGGAATAGCGCATCCGAAACCGGATCGCCGCTCCGGCGCCCTGAGCCGGGTTTCCGGCTTCGGCGGGCGAGTCTGCTTCGGTCAGCGGAATTTCATCGATGATGACACGATAGGACTGTTCGGTGCCTGCGGGTGACGGGGTGATCCTGGTCAGGCGGATGAGCTGCTGCTGTCCCGGCTCGATGCGGACCATGGGCGGCGTCCCGGTGATGTCCTTCTGCTCGACGAACCGCTCGTCGCCATCGATCTGCTGCCAGCCGAAGATGCGGATCTGCATGAGGATCGGGCGCTGGCCGGGGTTCTCCAGCCGCAGCGGCGTGGCGCGCTCGCCGCTTTCGATGACCGGGTTGATCGGCCAGATGACGACCGAATTGTTGCTTTGTGAATACGCAAAACCAGGCAGGAGTGCGAACGCGGCGAAGACCAGCAGCCTTGGCAATAGAGCGGGAATCTTCATGGGCGTGTCCTTTGTGACCTACCAACTCAAGGTGACGGTCAGGGTGTCGGTATAAGTGCCCGGCGGCGTCGTGCCCGGCAGCGTCAGGCGGCCGTAGACGGGTAACCTGACATTGTTCATGTTAGTGGAGGTCACCGCGATCGGTATCGCCTGGTTGATGCCGATCGCCTGCGCGCATCCGGCGTCCGCGCATAGGCTGTAGGCCAGCCGGTTCGCGGTGGTGTCCAGTTGCAGGGTGCGGCCTGTTGCCGCGTGCAGTCCGCCATCGATCGACATGGTCAGGCTAACGCCCGGCGTGCAGCGCAGGACGATCGCCTGGGATCCACTGATGTTGGCCTGTAGCGTCGTCGTGGCGACGGACGGTTGAGAGGGGAACGTCAGCGTGCCCATCGTGCCTGCGCTACCGCTCGTCCCCAAGCCATCGACGGCACATCCGGCCGCGATCGTCGCGGATACCGCGAAAGTCTTGCTGGTTTCCGCATGAGCGGTACTGGCGATCACGATCGTCAGCGCTCCGGCGGAAATGGCTGCCCCAAGCCGGCGCATGCTCCTGTACCTGTCGGCTTCTGTCCCGGTCTTAGGGGCCGAATGCGATCGTCACGACGACGACATCGTTGTAGGTGCCGGTGATCAGCCCCGCAGCGCCGTAAGCCGTGCCGTATACGGTAACGTTCTGCGCGCTGCCGTCGGCCGCCAAGGCGATCGCGGTATTGGCCACGATCGGCGTCGCGCTTCCGGCGTCCCGGTAGAGATTGTAAGTCACGTAATTCGCTGAAGTCGTATGCTTCATCGAACGTGTGCCGGTCGTCCCGGTATTGCTTGTGCCCAATCCCGCCGAATTGCCCGCCGAGAACGAGATGGTCGGTTGCGTGCCGTTGCTGCACTGAATGGCGATGCCGTTTCCGGCCGTACCGACAAGCTGGGCGGTAGCCTGGGTGAAGTAGCTGTTCTGTACCCCGAAATCGAGCGTGCCGAAGTCCACGTTGGTCGTCGTATCGGGAACGACGGTATTGTTGATCCGGCAGGCGGTCGTCAGGACGATGGTGGCGTTGACGTTGCCGGTGATGGCGGCGCTGGCGGGCGTCGATATCGCCGCGCTGCCCAGCAGAACAAACCCGATAATGTGCCTTTTCATAATCAGACCTCCTCAAAGCCATACGTGCTTTTCCAGAGGAGCAAGTTGGTATTAAATGATGACCAAATGGAAAACGAAACAACCGGTATGGTTCTATCGGGAGGACGCTCAAGACGTGTTGTGCTGTGTTGCTTGTTTTCAATCTTTATAGACGAAAGTAAAGTTCACAACTTCACACAATTTTACGCGCCTGGATTAGTGTCTTTGCAAAAGGCGCAAGGTGTTTTTCGGGGCAGGGCGTGCGTTTCGAGGGTCGAGCGGGCATACGGGTGCATTCCGGGTTGCAAAGATGAGGCGATTGCGCGCTATCGCGACGTTCGATCGCCGCGATCATGCTGCCGTGTGTGCGCCCGCGCATTAGCGCCGGATCGGTCCAATCCGTCACCCGCCGGTCCGATAGCGCGTCCCCGAAAGGCCCATCCTTGTCTTCGGGCGCTCTTCGTCAGTATCCGAAGAACCGTTTGAGCCCGAGGCGCTTGAGGCCGCGGCGATAGGTCATCGAACTCATGTCCGCCGGGATATGTGCCTCATCGGTGGGGTCGAGCGGCAGCCATTCGGGCATCTGCGCCTCGACGATGGCCTTGTCCTCCTCGAAAATGCGCTGGTTGAAGTCGTAGACGTCCTGCACCGGCAGGTCGGTGTCGAAGTTGCGGGCGATCGGTGCGAACAGACGCGTGACCCGGGCCGAGACCGGCGAAGCGGCGTTCATGATGACCAGTCGGTCGGTGCCGGGGAAATGGATCTCCAGTGTCGCCGTGAACGGCAGGTGGCAGCGGAAATGGCGCAGCCAGTTGAATCCGGGAACTCCGCGCTGAGAGACGCCGATGGGATAGTTGCCTACCGAACTCCAGTATTCTGCCTCAAAGCCGTATTCGGTCCGTTTCGGCGCATAGGCCGGGACTTCGGCATTGTCGGGATCGGCGAAAGTCTCGGTATGCACGAAGGCGAAGTGCGCGACGTCGAGAAAGCCTTCCAATTGGCGTCCCGCAAAGCCGTTGATGTCGATCCAGGGGCAGGTGATCTGCTGGAATTCGGACTCGTCCCAGTGCGGCATGTCGGGGATGTCGCCCGCCGCGGGAGCATCGCCCTCGGCGTCGAGGCAGGTCCAGATCAGGCCGTAGCGCTCGAAGCTGGGGAAAGTGCGCAGGTGCAGCCGCTCGGGAATGTCGCGCGCGGGGTGTGCAGGGACGTGGACGCACTTGCCGCCGCCCCCGAACCTGAGACCGTGATAGGGGCACACGACGCTGTCGCCCTGCCGCGTCCCTAGACTCAGCGGCACCCCGCGATGCGGGCACACATTGGTCGCGACGACGACTTCGTCGCCGGACTTGTAGATCACCAGCGGCTGGTCGAGCAGCCTGGTGCCGACCGGTTTCTCGCCCACTTCACGCGCGAGCGCGACCGGATACCAGTGACGGGCAAGGACGTACCAGTCTTCCGGATCAAAGGTGCAGCCGAGGGGAAGGGCAGGGCGAACAGGGGCAATGACGGCGGCAGTAGCCATGGAATTTTTATCCGCTGAAGGTTTCCAGCGCCTTTTCCGCCTCCTTTACTGCTCTATCAAACGCAATGATTTGCACATTGTGTTGCCAAAAATAGAGCGGGTTTCGTTCCTCAGCCAAGCGCTACGTTGACGATGCGCGGCTGGGTGAAGTCCTCCATGCCCTCGATACCCTGCTGGCGGCCGATGCCCGATTGCTTGGCGCCGCCGAAGGGGACGTCGAACGGCAGTTCCAGATGCTTGTTGACCCACACCGTCCCGCTCTCGATGCGCGAGGCGACTGCGATGCCGCGATCCACGTTCGAGGTCCAGACGGTGCCGCCCAGCCCGTAGTCGCTGTCGTTGGCCCGGCGGATCGCATCGTCGAGATCATCATAACCCAGTACGGGAAGTACCGGGCCGAACTGCTCCTCGCGTACGAGGCGCGCATCGTCGGGCAGGTCGCGCACGATGGTCGGCGCGATGAAGTACCCATCGCCCGGCAGCGCTTCCCCGCCGGCGACGATTGTGCCGTGCGCGCGGGCGTCCTCGATGAAGCCCAGCACTTTCTCGAACTGGGCGCGGTTCTGGATCGGCCCGATCGTGGTGCCCTGCTCCAGCCCGTCGCCGACGACCGCCTCTCCGGCGAGCCGGGCGAGTTCGGTGCACAGCGCATCCATCATCGCGTGCGGGGCATAGACCCGCTTCACGGCAAGGCAGATCTGGCCCGCATTGGTGGTCGCGCCGCTGAATATCCGGGGCGCGACCTTGGCGACATCGGCGTCATCGAGAATGATCGCTGCGTCGTTGCCGCCCAGCTCCAGCGTGAAGCGCTTGAGGGTGTCGGCGGCGCTGCCGAGCACTTTCTTGCCGGTCGGCGTGGAGCCGGTGAAGCTGACGTGCGCGACGTCGGGGTGCCCGCTCAGCAGGGCGCCAAGGTCGTTGCGGTCCACCAGCGTCTGGAAGACACCGGGCGGGAGGATCTCGGCGGCGACCTCGCCCAGAAGCAGGGTGGTGAGCGGCGTGGTCGGAGCGGGCTTGGCGATTACGGTATTGCCCGTGATGAGCGCCGGGGCCAGCTTCACCATCAGCAGCAACAGCGGGTAGTTCCACGGCGTGATGGCGGCAACCACGCCTAGCGGATAGCGCTGCTCGATGATCCGCTCATCCGCCGTGTCCCGCAAAATGCGCGGCTCAAGTTCGAGCGGCGCGTAGTAGGCGAGCGCGGCAATGGCGCCGAGGACCTCCTGTCTTGCTTCCTTCAGGGGCTTTCCCTGCTCCTGCGTCAGCACGCGGGCAAAATCGTCGATGCGAGCGCGGATCGCCTCGGCCAGCGTGTCGAGGTAGCATCGGCGCTGTGCGAAGCCGAGCGCCGCCCAGCCCGGGAACGCGCGTTTGGCGGCGGCGACGGCAGTTTGCGCCTGCTGCTCGTCGGCGCGGGGGGCGTTGGCAAAGGCAATGCCGGAGGCTGGATTCACGACCTCGATATCGGAGGCGCCATCGACCAGCGCTCCATCGATCAACAGTTTGTAAGACATCGTTGCATCCGTTCCTTGATCGACGGGCGACGTGGTTCGCTCGCGGCAGTGGGCTACGGGATCACGCGATCTTCGATCCGGAGGGCGATGGCAAGCCGCGTCGTCATGATGTGGTGCTGATATGCGGTGGCGGCGAGGTGGGCGAGAGGCAAGCTGACGTCGTCCCGGACTTGATCCGGGACCGCTGGCCGTGAACCGCCTTGCTGTCGGCAGGGCGCCTTTACCCGAGGTCGCGCCTAAAGACCGCCAGCGGTCCCGGATCGGGTCCG
>NZ_BAAILP010000066.1:0-10075 GCF_054589055.1 Novosphingobium sp. 11B
GAAAGCTGGGACCGCTGGCCGAGCCAAGCCCAACCCTCGGCGGGGCTGGGTTCGAACGCGCGTTGGCCGTAACAGGCCAGCGGTCCCAGCTTTCGCTGGGATGACGCCGGTTGTGCGCGCATGCCAACACGGGTGGCACCCCGGCGCGGCATTCCCTATAGGGGCGCGCAGAATCGCCGCCCCCATCGCGGCGCCGCAGGGATACGCACGCCATGAAGTTCTTCGCCGACACCGCCGAAATCGCCGACATCAAGGAACTGGCCGACACCGGCCTGCTCGACGGCGTGACCACCAACCCCTCGCTGATCGCCAAGTCGGGCCGTGATTTCATGGAAGTCACCGCCGAGATCTGCAAGCTGACCACCGGCCCCGTCAGCGCCGAAGTCGTCGCGCTCGACCACGCGGGCATGATGCGCGAGGCCGAAATCCTCCGCAAGATCGCCGACAATGTCTGCATCAAGGTGCCGCTTACCATCGACGGCCTCAAGACCTGCAAGGCGCTGACAGGCGAAGGCACCATGGTCAACGTGACGCTGTGCTTCTCGGCCAACCAGGCGCTGCTCGCCGCCAAGGCCGGCGCGACCTTCGTGTCGCCTTTCGTCGGCCGTCACGACGACAACGGCTTCGACGGCATGGCGCTCATCAGCGACATCCGCCTGATCTACGACAACTACAACTTCGCGACCGAGATCCTCGTCGCCTCGGTGCGCCACGGCGTTCACGTTCTGGAAGCCGCGCGCATCGGCGCCGACGTGATGACCGCGCCGCCGTCGGTCATCAAGGGCCTGTTCAAGCACGTCCTGACCGAAAAGGGCATCGAAGGCTTCATGGCCGACTGGGCCAAGACCGGCCAGTCGATCTGACCTGACGGGGCGGGGTCTGCCCACCCCGTCCGGCTAGGCCCTGCGGGCCAAGCCTCCCGGCCCTCCCGCATGCGGGACGGCAAGACGCAGTGCTCTCATTCCCCTCCCGCTTGCGGGAGGGGGCAGGGGTGGGCTTCGGCCTCACGCCCCAAACCACCCCCTCTCACATCGCCCATTTGAGCCAGCCGCGCCAATGCGCTAGGCACCTCGGGCAATGTCCGACGAATCCCCAACCGATCGCTTCAAGTCCGTCCTCACCGGAGCCTCGCGCGCCATCGCGCAGGAGGCGGAGGTCGAAGTGAACTGGACCGCCGATGCGCCCAGTTCCACCGGCAACACCTTCCGCGTGCCGATGCCCGGCCGCAGCCTGCCGCGCGCCGCCGCGATGCAGGCGCGCGGCTTCGCCGACAGCTTCGCGCTCAAGCTGCGGCATCACGACGACAAGCTGCACATGCGCAATGCCCCCGCCGAGCCGACCGCGCGCGCCGCGTTCGATGCGGTGGAGACGGTGCGCTACGAGGCGCTGGGCGCCAATGCCTATGACGGCATGCGCGACAATCTCGATGCCGCGCTGCTGACGCGCATCACGTCCGATCCCATCAGCCGCGCCGACACGCCGGACGCGGTGCCGGTCCCCGCAGCCCTTGCGCTGCTGCTGCGCGAGCGCCTGACCGGTCAGGAAATCCCCGAGATCGCGCGCCCCGGCGTCGAAATGGTCCGCAAGTGGATCGAGCGCAAGGCCGGCACCGACTTCGATGCCCTGGCGAATTCGCTGCACGACCAGAAGGCGTTCCAGAGCCTGTCGCTCGACATGCTGCAGCACCTTGAACTCACCCGCGCGGAGGAAGTGCCGCAGGAACCCACCGACATGGAAGACATGGACGGCGAGGAAGAGACCGAGGAGCAGGAGGAAGGCGGCGAAGAGGGGCAGGACCAGAATCCCGCCGAAATGGCCGCCGAACCCTCGCAGGGCGACGACGAGGGCGAGAGCGAGGCCGAAGGCGAAACCTCCGATGACATGGAGGAGGGCGAAGACGGCCAGGAAGGCGAGGAGGGCATGCTCCCCGTTCGCCCGAACCGTCCATGGACGGACATCCCGGATAGCTTCGACTACAAGGTCTTCACCGAAGCCTTCGACGAAGTCGTCGGCGCCTCCGATCTCTGCGACGAGGAGGAACTGACCCGCCTGCGCGCCTATCTCGATGCGCAGCTCAAGGGCCTGCAGGGCGTGGTGACGCGCCTTGCCAACCGCCTGCAGCGCCGCCTGATGGCGCAGCAGAACCGCTCGTGGGACTTCGACCAGGAAGAGGGCCTGCTCGATGCCGCGCGTCTGGCGCGCGTGGTCGTCTCGCCGGGGCAGTCGCTGTCTTACAAGATCGAGCGCGACGTGGAGTTCAAGGACACCGTCGTCACCCTGCTGCTCGACAATTCCGGCTCGATGCGCGGGCGCCCGATCTCGATCGCGGCGATCAGCGCCGACGTGCTGGCACGCACGCTGGAGCGCTGCGGCGTGAAGGTGGAGGTCCTCGGCTTCACCACCCGCGCGTGGAAGGGCGGGCAGAGCCGCGAGAGCTGGCTGGCGAACGGCAAGCCCGCGCACCCCGGCCGCCTCAACGACCTGCGCCACATCGTCTACAAGAAGGCCGACGAACCCTGGCGCCGCGCCAAGAAGAACCTCGGCCTGATGATGCGCGAGGGGCTTCTCAAGGAGAACATCGACGGCGAGGCGCTGCTCTGGGCGCACAACCGCATGCTGGCGCGTCAGGAGGACCGCCGCATCCTGATGGTCATCTCCGACGGCGCGCCGGTGGACGATTCGACCCTCTCGGTGAACTCGGCGGGCTATCTGGAGGCGCACCTGCGCCGCGTGATCGAATGGATCGAGAGCAAGTCCCCGGTCCAGCTGGTGGCGATCGGCATCGGCCACGACGTGACCCGCTACTACCGCCGCGCCGTGACGATCATGGATGCCGAGCAACTCGGCGGCACGATGATCGAGCAGCTCGCGGGGCTGTTCGAGGAGGAGTGATGCCTGCCGTCCTGACCGTTCAGGGCCAATCTAGCTGGGAGATTTACGAGCCTCCTACCTAAAAAGTCTTACAGGTCGGGCATTGCTTCGAAAATTTCTGTTGCTCCCTCGTAAAGATCGCGCAATTTCAGCGTGAAACGGGGGAATCATAATGATGTATGTGCGACATTTCGTGCGTGCGCTCTTGGCGGGCGTACTAGTTCTGTGTTCTGCGCAAGTCGTTGCTCAGGAAAAGACTGGGAATAAGCCCGGTTTCTCGCTCAAGCCGGGGACCGTGCGGATTGTTCTGATGCGACCCACAATCCGCGTCGGAGAACAGTCCACGGGCGGCATGAACGAACCGAACGCCGACTGGACGGCGCAAGCGCGGGAAAATCTGGGCACGGCGCTCAAGGATGCGCAGGGTCAACTCGGTAATGTCGTCGTCGATTACGACGAGGGCACAAGCAGCGACGGCAGCGTGGTCGGGCAGTACGAGAACCTGTTCGGCACCGTGGCGGATTCGGTGATCGAGTTCCAGTTCTTCCCCGGCAACAGGCTTCCAACCAAGAAGCGCAAGGACACCTTCGAATGGGGCGTCGGCCCCGGCATCGCCGAGATCAGCTCGCTCAAGAATGCCGACTATGCCTTGTTAATCAATACGTACGATTCGTATGGATCAGCGGGCCGCAAGGCACTGCAGATATTCAGCGCGATGGCTGGTGTCAGCGTGACGTCCGGCGTCCATTGGGGCCATGCCGGCCTGGTGGACCTTAAGACCGGTGAATTGGTCTGGCTGAATGCCGACCGCCAGATGGGCGGTGACGTGCGCACGCCCGAAGGCGCGATCAAGCGCGTTACCCAGTTGTTGGAGGGCTTTCCCGGGCGGATGGCCGGCGTGCCGGTAGCGGTGAAGTGAGATGGGCCGCCTGACGGTTGCGTTCGGCGCGGCCGTGGCGGGAGTTCTGCTTGCAGGAACTGCCCCGCCGCCGCCAGCAACGCCCCCTTTCTCGACCACGCTTCCGCCTTACGTCCAGGCCTATGAACCCACGACCGTCGATGAACGCGGACTGTGGATGGAGGCTGATGAGCAGGAACGCACGCTGCGTGATTCCGCACTCGTCATGCACGAGGACGACCTCAACCGCTACGTGAAGGGTGTGCTGTGCAAGGCCGTGGGCCAGGAACGCTGCCGCAGCGTCCGGGTCTATGTCCTCGAAGTTCCGCAGTTCAACGCCTCGATGTCGCCAAACGGCACGATGCGGGTGTGGAGCGGCTTGCTGCTCAGGGTGCAGAATGAAGCGGAACTGGCGGCCATTCTCGGCCACGAATTCGCGCATTTCGAGCTGCGCCATGGGCTGCGCGCGTTCAAGCAGGCACGCAGTTCCACCGATGTCGCGGCATGGGTGGGGCTTCTCGGCGCGGCGGCGGGGGTAAGCCCGGCGGCGCTGCAGATGAGCGTGATCGGCGGTATCTACCGCTTCAGCCGAGATCAGGAAGCCGCCGCCGACATGCTCAGCCTCGGCTACATGGCGAATTCGCCTTATCCCAATGCCGCCGCTGCCGACGTGTGGCGTTACGTGATGGGAGAGGACGACGCCCGCTCGATTTCGCGCGGCTTGAAGCCGAAGCAGGCGTATTCGTCGGGGTTCTTCGATACCCATCCGGCTTCGCTGGCCCGCGCGACTTACCTGCAAGAGGAAGCCATGCGCCAACCGCATCCGGGTGACTATGGCGCCAAGGCCTACCGGGATGCGATGCGCCCGTACCTCGCTCGTTTTCTGGCCGCGCAGGTCAAGGCGAACGACTTCGGCGGCAGTGAATACCTGCTCCAGAAGATGTCGGGGGTCGAAGGCTGGACGGGTGATCTGCTGTTTGCACGCGGCCAGCTATACAGATCGCGGGGCAACCCGCGCGACCTTGCCACCGCCTCGCAATTCTTCCGCGAGGCGATCACCCAGGGCTACGCCGAACCGGTCGTCTATCGCGAACTGGGTCTCTCGCTCATGCGCAACGGAGAACAGGCCGACGGCCGCACCGCCCTTCAGGAATACCTCACACGCAGTCCGGATGCCTCCGACCGCGGCATGATCAATGCTTTGGTCGCCACCAAATAGGATTTTGCAAAGATGAAGAAGGTACTTTTGGTTCTGCTTGCCGCGCTGGCGATGCAAGCTCCTGCGGTCCACGCCAATTCGCTGATCGCGGCAGGCCCGACCGCCAAGATCGCCAAGTCGTCGATCGCGTCCTCTCCGGACGGCGAGTGGAACAAGCTGAGCTTCAGCGGCGGACCGAATGTCGAAGTCTGGACGCGCGACGGCGACAACCTCAACAAGGTCTCGTTCTTCGGCGGCGTGGCTGCCGGCATGCCCATCTATCGGGAAGCTAACAAGAAGAAAGCGCCGCTCCCGAAGGTTGATGGTGCCATGCTTTTGCCCGACATTCCTCTGCTGCTCGAATCCACCTATCGCGCGCGGTTCCAGGTCAACCGCATGGCGATCGACAGTCAGGACGTGACGACGGCAGGTGGAAGGCAGGCAATTCGCTTCACGTATTCGTACGTTCGCGACGAGGATGGCGTGGAGCGCAAGGGCGAGGCCATCGGTACGATGGTCGACAAGAAGCTCTACCTTGTCACCTACGAGGCGCCTTCGATCTATTACTTCGGCAAGGATCTGGAGGCGTACCACAAGATCGTGGACTCGCTGAAGTTCTGACCCTGCGGTATGGGGGCGGCGCCTTGCGCTGCTCCTATACCTGCCATCGGCTTGACTGCCGCGCCGGGCTGCCTATTCGGCAAGGCATGACCGACGCATCCCAGCTGACGCTGTTCAACAGCCTGACCCGCAAGCTCGAAATGTTCGAGCCCGTCCACCCGGGCGAGGCGCGCGTCTATACTTGCGGGCCGACGGTCTACAACTACCCACACATCGGCAACATGCGCGCCTACGTCTTCGCGGACATTCTGGGCCGGACGTTGAGCCACAAGGGTTACAAGCTCACCCACGTCATCAACATCACCGACGTCGGCCACCTGACCGACGATGCCGATGCGGGCGAGGACAAGATGGAGAAGATGGCGCGCACGCAGTCCCAGTCCATCTGGGACATCGCAGAGCATTACACGCAGGCCTATTGGGCCGACATCAAGGCGCTGGGCATCCGCCAGCCGGCGAAGTGGTCGATCGCCACCGACTACGTTCCGCAGATGATCGAATTCGCCGAGAAGATCGCGCCAATCCATTGTTATGAATTGGAAAGCGGTCTCTACTTCGACGTCTCCACCGTCGCCGATTACGGCCGCCTCGCGCGCGCCGTCACCGAGGAGGGCGAGGGGCGCATCGAGGCCGTGGACGGCAAGCGCAACGCCGCCGACTTCGCGATCTGGCGCAAGACGCCCGAGGGCGAGAAGCGGCAGATGGAGTGGGATTCACCCTGGGGCAAAGGCGCGCCGGGCTGGCATCTCGAATGCTCGGTGATGAGCGGCGATTTGCTCGGCTTTCCGTTCGACATCCACACCGGCGGCATCGACCACCGCGAGATCCATCACCCCAACGAGATCGCCCAGAACCAGGCGTTCTGCTGCAACCCCGGAGACTCCTGCGGTCTCGACGTGCCCGCAAATTCCGGTGCCAAGGTGTGGATGCACAACAATTTTCTTGTCGAGCGCTCAGGCAAGATGAGCAAGTCGTCAGGCGAATTCCTGCGGCTGCAATTGCTGATCGACAAGGGCTACCACCCGCTCGGCTACCGCATGATGTGCCTGCAGGCGCATTACCGAAGCGAGCTGGAATTCAGCTGGGAAGGTCTCGCGGCCGCACTGGTGCGTCTCAAGCGCATGATCATCGTCGCCGAGCGTCTTGCCGACGTGGAAGCCGGTGAACCCTCGCATCCCAAGCTCGCGCCGATGCTCGAAACGTTCGAGAAGGCGATCGGCGAAGACCTCAACACCGCGATCGCGCTGACCGCGCTGGAAGAGGTGTTGGCCGCGAAGAAGGTCGATCCCGCCGCCAAGCGCGCCGTGGTCGAGACAATGGACGCGGTGCTCGGGCTCGACCTGTTCGGCACCGCGCGCGCCGATCTGCGCCTGCGTCCCAAGACGGCGGCAATTACCGAGGCGGAGATCGAGGACGTGCTCGCCGCCCGCAAGCAGGCACGTGCCGACAAGGACTTCGCGACTTCCGACGCCCTGCGTGACGAACTTGCGGCCAAGGGTGTCGAGGCGATGGACGGCGATCCGCTCGGCTGGGAATGGAAGCTGGCCTGATTGTTGCCATGAACGCAAGGGCGGATGCCGAACCCGCCCTTGTCTTCCCGCGCGGATGCTCCGAGGCTGGCAAGCTATTGTAGTTGCCCGGATTAGGAGTGCCCCATGACCGCCGCGCTGATCAATGCCAACTCGCGCCCATGGCTGGAGGGCAAGCTGCCCGAAGGCGTCGAGCCGCTGTGGTTCGAGGATGCCGACCAGCTCATGGCGCTGGCACCTCGCGCCGAAGTGGCATGGCTGGACATGATCGCGCCGCCCAAGGCCCGCGAGGCATTGCCCCTGATGACCGGGCTCAAGTGGTATTGCGCTATGTCCTCGGGCGTGGACTGGCTGCCGCTCGACCTTTTCCGGGAGCGCGGCGTCGCGCTGACCAATGGCGCGGGAATCCATGCGCAGAGCGTATCCGAATATGCGCTCATGGGCATGCTGACGATGGCCAAGGGCTGGCGCGAGGTCGTGCGGGCGCAGGATCGCCACGAATGGCTGCCCGATTCGCCGGGCAAGCGCGAGTTGCTGGACAGCGAAGTGCTGGTGATCGGCGCGGGCGAGATCGGCGCGAAGATCGCCGGGATGCTGTGTGTATTCGGCGCCAAAGTCACCGCCGCGCGCCGCACGCCGGGTGAAGGCGAACTCGGGCAGGACGAATGGCAGGGCGCGCTCGGGCGGTTCGACTGGGTGATCCTGATCGTCCCCTCGACGCCGCAGACGACCGGCATGTTCGGCGCGGAGCAGTTCGCGGCGATGAAGCCGGGCGCGGTCCTGCTCAATTTCGCGCGCGGTACGGTGATCGATCAGGACGCGCTGCTCGCCGCGATCGATTCGGGGCACCTGGGCGGGGCGTTCCTCGACGTGACCACGCCCGAGCCGCTGCCCTCGGACCATCCGCTGTGGTCGCGCGAGAACGTGCATATCTCCATGCACTTGTCCGGCCGCGCGCAGGATGCATTGTTCGCGCGCGGCTCGGCGCGGTTTCTCGGTAACCTCGGGCGCTATTTACGCGGAGAGCCGCTGGCGCATCAGGTCGATCTCGCGCAGGGTTACTAGCTCTGCTTGCCCCCGCCTGATATTTTCTACGGCGAGGCTGATTAATTCATCAGGGACGGTCCTGAACAGAATCGCGTATCAGCCTCGATCAAGACGGCCGGGCATCAGGGACCGGCGGCAGGAAGAGGGAAAGCTGGATCATGGCCGAGAGCGACAAGCGCAAGGCGTCGGACCTGTTCATCGAATGTCTCGAGCAGGAAGGTGTCGAGTATATCTTCGGCGTGCCGGGCGAGGAAAACCTCGATTTTCTGGATTCGCTGTCGCGTTCGAAGCAGATCAAGCTGATCCTGACGCGTCACGAACAGGGCGCGGGGTTCATGGCCGCCACTTACGGGCGCCACACGGGCAAGGCTGGTGTCTGCCTCTCGACGCTGGGGCCGGGGGCGACGAATTTCGTCACCGCTGCCGCTTATGCGACGCTCGGCGGCATGCCGATGCTGATGATCACCGGCCAGAAGCCGATCAAGAAGTCGAAGCAGGGCCGCTTCCAGATCCTCGATGTCGTCTCGATGATGCAGCCTATCACCAAGTATGCGCATCAGATGGCGTCCTCGGACAACATTCCGAGCCGCGTGCGCGAGGCGTTCCGCATCGCCGAGGAAGAAAAGCCCGGCGCGGCGCATATCGAACTGCCCGAGGACATCGCCGACGAGCACACCGATTCGCGCCCCGTTCCGCGCTCGATCGTGCGGCGCCCGACGGCGGACGTGAAATCGATCGTCCAGGCCGTCGATGCCCTGCAGACGGCGAAGCGTCCCGTTCTCGTGATCGGCGCAGGCGCGAACCGCAAGATGACCAGCAAGATGTTGAGCGAGTTCGTCGAGAAGACCGGCATTCCGTTCCTCACCACCCAACTCGGCAAGGGCGTGATCGACGAGCGCCATCCCAAGTTCCTGGGCTGCGCTGCACTGTCCTCGGGCGATTTCGTGCACCGCGCGATCGAGGACGCCGACTGCATCGTCAACATCGGCCACGACGTGATCGAGAAGCCGCCGTTCTTCATGCACAACGACGGCACCCGCGATGACCGCACGGTGATCCACATCTCGACCAAAACGGCCGAGGTGGATCCGGTCTACTTCCCGCACATCGAGGTGATCGGCGACATCGCCAACGCCATGTGGCAGATCAAGGAGGCGATCACGCCTTCGCCCAAGTGGAACTTCGATTCGATGCTGCGCTTCCGCGCCGCCGAGGTCGAGCACACCGCGAAGCTGGCGGCGGACGAGCGCTTCCCGATCTTCCCGCCCCATGCCGTGCAGCAGGTGCGCGATGCGCTGCCCGACGATGCGATCGTCTGCCTCGACAACGGCGTCTACAAGCTGTGGTTCGCGCGCGGCTATTGCGCGATGAAGCCGAACACGGTGCTGCTCGACAACGCGCTGGCGACGATGGGGGCAGGGCTGCCCTCGGCGATGGCGAGCGCGATGGTCTATCCCGAGCGCAAGGTCTTCGCGGTCTGCGGCGACGGCGGGTTCATGATGAACAGCCAGGAGATGGAGACGGCGGTGCGCCTCGGTCTCAACCTGACGGTGCTGATCCTGAACGACAATGCCTATGGCATGATCCGCTGGAAGCAGGCCAACATGGGCTTCGCGGACTTCGGGCTGAACTATGGTAACCCGGACTTCGTGCAGTATGCGCAGAGCTACGGCGCCAATGGCTACCGGGTTGAGAGCGCCGCGCACCTCAAGGAACTGCTCGCGCACTGCCGCGATACGCCGGGCGTGCATCTGATCGACTGCCCGGTCGATTATTCCGAGAACGATCGCATCCTGAATACCGCGATCAAGGAACTCTCGCGGGCGCTCTGAAGGCGCTCATCCTCCCTGTCGCGTAGCGATGGGGAGGTGGCAGTCGCGCAGCGACTGACGGAGGGGGCTTTGAGCGCGC
>NZ_BAAILP010000066.1:10262-42318 GCF_054589055.1 Novosphingobium sp. 11B
GATGTGCACGGTCATGCGCGGCGGGTCCTGCCGGTGCTCGACCGACGTTAACGCCGCGTCGGCCACCAGATGGCGCGGGACGGTGAATTCGTGGTCGGGCAGGGCAGCGATGAATGCCTCTCCCTTGGTCACCGCTTCCGCGCCTTCGAAGGCCAGCACGATCGTATGGCGTGCGCCGGAGAACGTGGCGCTGGCCCAGTCGCGCTCGGCATGGCTCAGCAAGTCGGCTTCGGAACCGGCGAGGCCGAGCACCTCGGACAGCAGCCGCAGCCAAGGACCGCGTGCCGGCGCTTTGGCGGGCACGAAAGCCTGGTGCATTTCTCGAACGAGTTCAGACTGCATGGCGGTTCTCCCCGGCACCGGTAAGGTAGGTCTGCATGAACCGCTCGACTCGCGCGGCGGTATCGCCTCGCGGCACCCGGCCGTTGCGCAGGTCCGCCACGAAACGGGGGTCCTGCGCGGCAAGACGGCCGAACTTGGTCCAGGGCATGTCGGTCTGGCGTAGAAAGCGCTCGATGTCGCGCAGGAGCATCCGGTCTGGTCCTTTCGTGTAGGAATTCGCTTGATGTTTCCATTTTGTTCCGTTCTAAATCCTACATGTCTAGGAAATTTCCTACGGATACGGATTACAAAATGGTAAGCGACCCCACCCGTCTGCGCCTGCTGGAACTGGCCGAGGAGCAGGGCGTGAGCTTGTCCCGGCTCTCGGCCATGCTGGGCAAGAATCCCGCCTATCTGCAGCAGTTCATCCGCAAGGGCAGTCCGCGCAAGCTGGAGGAGCACGATCGCGGGATGCTCGCGCGGTTCTTCGGCGTTGACGAGGCGGAGCTGGGGCAGTCGAAGGAAATTTCCTACGCCATTCCGGAGCAATCACGCCGAGGCAGCTGGATCGACGTCCCGCGCCTCGCGGTGGGGGCGTCGGCAGGACCCGGCGCGGCGACCGAGGGCGAGCAGGTGGTCGACACCATCCGATTCTCGGGCCGCTGGCTGCGATCGATGGGGCTGCAGCCGGAGCACCTCTCTACCATCGTGGTGAGCGGCGATTCGATGGAGCCGACGCTGCGTGACGGCGATGAAATCCTCGTCGACCGGACCTTGCGGGCGTTGCGCGACGGTATTCATGTCGTCCGGCTGGGCGACAGCCTGCTGGTGAAGCGCATCGACGTCTCGCGGCCGGGGCTCGTCGTGCTGATCAGCGACAACCCGGCCTATCCGCCGGTCGAATGCGGCGCGCGGGACGTCGAGGTCATAGGGCGCGTGGTCTGGAAGGGCGGGCGTATCTAGCCCGGTTGCATTCGCGGCGCTCTGCGGCCATTTCCAAGGGCATGACGCAAGGCACCGAACAACAGATGCGCGTGGGGATCATTCCCGTCACGCCCCTCCAGCAGAACTGCTCGCTCCTGTGGTGTACGGCCACGATGAAGGGCGCGCTGGTCGATCCCGGCGGTGACCTGCACAAGCTGAAGCAGGCACTGGAGAAGACCGGGGTGACGCTGGAGAAGATCCTCGTTACCCACGGCCACCTCGACCACTGCGGGCAGGCCGGCGTGCTGGCCAAGGAGCTTGGCGTGCCGATCGAGGGGCCGCAGGAGGAAGACCGCTTCTGGATCGCGCAGCTCGACGACGACGGGCCGCGCTGGAACATGGAAGCACATACCTTCGAGCCCGACCGCTGGCTGGAGGATGGCGACAAGGTCACCGTGGGCGAACTGGAACTCGACGTCGTTCATTGTCCGGGGCACACGCCCGGCCACGTCATCTTCCATCACGAGCCCAGCAAGTTCGCCATGGTCGGCGACGTATTGTTCCAGAACGGCATCGGCCGCTGGGACTTCCCGCGCGGCAATCTCGACGATTTGCTGCACTCGATCACGCAGAAGCTCTGGCCGCTCGGGGACGACGTTACTTTCGTCCCCGGCCACGGCCCGGTGAGCACTTTCGGACAGGAGCGTCTGACGAATCCCTACGTCAGCGACGAGGCGATCAAACGCGGGCTACCGGTCTAGAATCGCCCCGTCGCGATCAGCACGGCCATCAGTGCGAGTCCCAGCAACGTCAGCACCGAGACGATGAAGCCGGCCGCGCGCAGGGGAGATTTCTCAGCCTTGTCCATCCCGATCCCGTGGGCGATGCGCGCCAGCAGATAGAGTGCGCCGACGATCGCAAGCCATTGCCCGGCCTTGCCGGAAAGCTCGATAGCGGCGACCAGCATCAGCACGAACGGCGCGCTCTCGCCGTAGTTGGCCTGGGCGCGCATTCGGCGCAGAAGCACGGGATTCTCGCCGTCTCCGTGCCACACCTTCGCCGCCATGCGCGCCTTGCCGGTACGCACCGCCAGCCAGAAGGCGACGACGGCTGCTGCGGCGGACATGCTGAGGGTGGTCTGCAGAATCATATAGGCGTACTCCCGATTGGTGACGGCTTGATGGTGGAGGGAGTAACGGGTTGCAACTCGCGTGAAATGGGTTATAGGCGCGCCTTCGCAAGCCGCCGTGTCCCTACCCGGTCACCGGCGGCCTTTTTGACAGACACGTATTTGCAGGAACAGGTGCCGAAATGGCTGTCCCTAAAAGAAAGACTTCGCCCTCCCGCCGGGGCATGCGCCGCAGCCATGACGCGCTGAAGGTTGAAGCATTCCACGAATGCGGCAACTGCGGCGAACTGAAGCGCCCGCACAACCTGTGCAATTCTTGCGGCCACTACAACGGTCGTGAAATCGTCGCGGTCGAAGTCTAAGACTTAGATCCTACGACGTATTTCGGAGAAAGCCCCATGAGTTTGCCGCGTATCGCTATCGATGCGATGGGCGGCGACGAGGGCGTGCGCGTCATGATTGAAGGCGCCGCGCTTGCGCGCCGCCGTCATGACCGTTTCAAGTTCCTGCTCGTCGGTGATGAGGTGCGGATCAAGGCCGCGCTCGAAAATCATCCGAACTTGCGGGCCAGCTCTGAAATCCTGCACACCGATGGCGTGATCAGCGGTGAGGACAAGCCCAGTCAGGCGCTTCGCCGGGCCAAGGGCACGTCCATGGGGCGCGCGATCGAAGCGGTGAAGCTCGGCCATGCCGGGGCTGCCGTCAGCGGCGGCAATACCGGCGCGCTGATGGCGATCTCCAAGCTGACCTTGCGCACGATGCCCGGCATCGATCGTCCTGCACTGGCGGCCCTGCTGCCGACGCTGGGCGACAACGACGTCATCATGCTCGACCTCGGTGCCAATACCGAGTGCGACAGCCGCAACCTGGTCCAGTTCGCGATCATGGGCGCGGCCTATTCGCGCGTGGCCACTGGCCGCGCCGAACCGCGTGTGCGTCTGCTCAACATCGGCACCGAAGAAACCAAGGGCACCGAGGAACTGCGCGATGCAGCCGCTGTGCTCAAGGGCGCGGCCGAAAACCTTGCGATGTCCTTCGACGGCTTCACCGAGGCGGACAAGATCTGCCGCGGCGACGTCGATGTGGTCGTGACCGACGGTTTTACCGGCAACGTCGCCCTAAAAGCGGTGGAAGGCACGGCCCGCTTCGTCGCGGACCTGCTGCGCCGCGGCTTCAGCAGTTCGCTGCGCTCCAAGATCGGGTTCCTGATCTCGAAGCCGGCGACCGACCTGCTCAAGCACCACCTCGATCCCAACAATCACAATGGCGCGGTCTTCCTTGGCCTCAACGGCATTGTCGTGAAGAGCCACGGCAGCGCCAATGCTGCAGGCGTGGCCAATGCCGTGGCGGTCACCGCCCGGCTCCTGGAGGAAAACGTGACCGAGCGTATCTCTGCCGACCTGGCCCGTCTGGGAGGGTCGACCTGGCGCATGCCTAAGGGGCTGACCGGCGTACAGGAAGAGCGCGCCTGATGATTCGTTCGGTACTGATCGGAACCGGCTCCGCGCTCCCGCGCAATGCCGTCAGCAACGCCGAACTGGCGGAGCGGGTCGATACCAGCGACGAATGGATCGTCGAACGTACCGGCATCTCCAACCGCCACATCGCCGAAGCCGACGAGACGACCTCCAGCCTCGCCACCGAAGCGGGGCGCAAGGCGATCGAGGCTGCGGGCATCGATGCCGAATCGATCGACCTGATCGTGCTGGCGACCGCCACGCCCGACCAGACGTTCCCCGCCAGCGCCACGATCGTCCAGAGCCGGCTCGGTTGCCGTGCCGGTGGAATCGCCTTCGACGTTGCTGCGGTGTGCTCGGGCTTTCTCTATGCCGTCGGCGTTGCCGATTCGATGCTGCGCACCGGCATGGCCAGGCGCGCGCTCGTCATCGGGGCCGAGACTTTCAGCCGCATTCTCGACTGGGAAGACCGCACGACTTGCGTGCTCTTCGGCGATGGCGCGGGCGCCGTCGTGCTGGAGGCACAGGAACAGGTGGGTGAAACTCCCCGGGGAATCCTCGCGACCCGGCTTCACGCCGATGGCGCGCACAACCAGTTGCTCTTCGTCGATGGCGGTCCGTCGACCACGGGGACGGTCGGCAAGCTGCGCATGAAAGGCCGTGAGGTCTTCCGCCACGCCGTCGTCAATCTTGCGGAAGTCCTGCGTGAAGTCATTGAAGAGGCTGGTCTTTCCACCTCTGACATCGACTGGCTGGTGCCGCATCAGGCCAATGCGCGGATCCTCGATGCGACGGCGAAGAAGCTCAGCCTGCCGCCCGAAAAGGTGGTCATGACGGTCGGCCAGCACGCCAATACCTCGGCTGCGTCGGTTCCGCTCGCACTCGACGTGGCAGTGCGCGACGGTCGCATCAAGCAGGGCGATCTGGTCATGCTGGAGGCCATGGGTGGCGGTTTTACGTGGGGTGCGAGCCTAATTCGCATCTGACGGGGGACAGTACCGCTCCGGTTGCGTTCAATATTGGACGCACCGTTGATTTCTTCCCTGTTTCTAATATTATCCGTCGCATCGGCGCACTATGGGGATGCGGGATTGATGCGCGCTACGGATACTTTGACCAGGGCCGAGATTGCCGAAGCGATTCATCGCAAGCTGGGCATATCCCGTGCCGAGTCGCTTGCCATGGTGGAAGCGATCCTGCAGCACATGACGACGGCCCTCAGCGATGGCGAGAACGTCAAGATCTCGGGCTTCGGCACTTTCCTGCTGCGCGACAAGGGCGAACGGATCGGCCGCAACCCCAAGACCGGCGTGGAAGTGCCGATCACGCCTCGGCGCGTCATGACCTTTCGTGCCAGCCAGATGCTGAAGGACCGTATCGCCACCGATTGACGGAAAATTCCGTCGGGAAAAGGCAGGTATGGACGTTTCAGGACTCGGCGCGCCCGCAGAGGTGACGCTTTTCGACGAATCCCCGCTATTCGATGACGGGAAAGAGCCGCAGGCGCTGCGAACCATAGGCGAGGTTGCGAAAGCGCTCGCCATTCGTCCGCACGTCCTGCGCTACTGGGAAGAGCAGTTTGCTTCCCTTCAGCCGATCAAGCGCAGCGGAAATCGGCGGTATTATCGTCCGGAAGACGTGGCGCTGATCCGCGACATCGATCGACTCGTCCATCGCGAGGGGTACACTTTGCGCGGTGCCGCCAAGGCGATTGCCGAAAAGTCGCCTTTCGAGGTGAAAGGTAACCCGTCGCTGGCAGTGGTGAAGCCGGAAGGAGTGCCGACGGGCGATTGGTACGGCAGACTTTCCGCGATTCGCGAAGGTCTTGCCGAGGCGCTTGCACGGGCCTGAGCGCTCAGGTTCGCAGCATTTCCAGGACCTGGCCAAGCAGCCAGTCCTGCGCATCCGCTTCGACGTAGCTGTGGCTGGCCCCGGGGCAAGTTCGTATGCGCCCGTCAGCCTTGTCCCATCGCGAGAGAAAGGCGAGGCCGGTGCGGTCGCGCCCGGCGATCAGGAAGCGGACGGGGCCTGTAAAATCCGCGATCCCTTGCGATATTTCAGCGGCAAGGCCGGTCGGCGCAGCAGGCGTGGGCCGCGCGGCGGAAGCCAGGCTGCGGGCCAGTTTGATCAGCGAAACCTTGCCCGTCAGCAGGCGACCGATCGCTGCCGGGTCGGCAAGGCGCCGCCGGTAGTGATCGCGGACCACTTCGGCGGGCGCGTCCTCTTCGTCGGTCTCGATGGTCCAGGGATTGGAGAGGGCCAGACCGTCCAGCCCCGCGCCGCGAGCGAGCATGAGCGCGCTGGCGGCATCGCAGTTACCTAGGCCGATGACGCGCCGTACCTGCGGAGCCCGGGTGCGAAGGGCCTCCAGCGCGGCGGCAATGTCGACAGCGCTCGCCCGAAATCCTCGGTTCTCGCCCTCACTGTCGCCCACACCCCGGCGGTCGAAGCGCAGGACCGGAAATCCGTGCGCAGCGATCCGCGCGGCAAAGTGAGCCTGACCGTTCCATGCCCCTGCACGGATCTCGTTGCCGCCCGACACCAGCAGAAGCGCGGTCGCACCCGCAGCATCGTCAAGCGTGGCAACGAGCCGGTCCCCGGCGCAGTCGAATGTGAAGTGCCGCCGCGTCACCGCCCGATTGCCCTTGCAAGGATGGCAGAGAGGGCATCGGCTTGATCCGGGCTTTCGTCCGGCTCCGCACGAAGCCACAGGCCGCCGCCGCCGCCGAGGTCTTCCTGAGCGATGGCGGTCGCGGTCTCGTTCGCGACCATCGATTCGAAGTGACGGTAGAAATCGGCTCCAAGTTCGTATCCGGCAAGCGTGATACCGTGCTCCAGAGCCGCCTCTGAAAGGGTCTCGCGGTTCTCTTCCCGGCCGGCCTCTCGCGAGGACAGGATGCGCGCCCGCATCATCTGACGCAGAATCGCGGACGCCTTTGCCGGAGCGTAGTGCAGCGCGGGGAGGTGGCGGGGTGTGAACAGGCAGCCGCCGCGAATTCCCAGCGCGTGCGTGGCCCCGAAATGGTGCGCGGCGGCGGTCACGGCATCCAGCCAGTCGGCAGGCTCCTGCACGTGGAGCGGTTGCAGGCTTTCGTTGCAGCCTGGCAGGTCGAGCAGGACGCTGTCGATCCCTGTCGCATCCAGTCGCCGCATGATGTCCACGGTGAAGCGCCGCAGCTTGTTGGCTTCGTCAAACAGGGCAGGGACGATCAGCAGGCGGCGTTCGCGTCCCGCATCACGGGACAGCGCGAATTCCTCGCTGGTTCCGCCGCCGGGGAGCGGGCAGGGCCAGCGTGCGGGAACCATCAGGAGCCGCGCTTCGCCTCTACGAAGGTGAGTAGCGCGCCGTAGGTTTCCAGCATCTCGCCTTCGATCTCGTCATCCTCGATGATGATGTCGAGGCGGTCTTCCAACTCGGTCAGGAGACCGGCGACGGCCATCGAATCGAGTTCGGGAAGATGCCCGAACAGCCCCGTGTCGGCATCGAACGTATCGGCCTGACCCGGCTTAAGCCCGAGCACATCCGTCAGTATCCGGCGCAGCAGCAGGTCGTTTTGGTCTGGCATGGCCCCTCGGCAATCTGTCATTCTTGACGGCGCCCTCTAGCCGCGCTTCGCACTTGCGGCAAGTGATCGCAGGCCGATCCTGCCAAGAGCAGGCCAGTTGCGGGGATTCCAGGGGCGGAACATGTCGAGCCGGAAGCGTGGGCGCTGCGTGTCCATCCAATCCTGCTTGTAGGGATCGTCGCCGGTGCCGAAGTCGACAAGCTCCACGCGGTCGATCTCGATGACGTGGCGCATCAGTGCGGCGGTCAGCACCGAGCCGGGGGACAGCGGCTTCGCGGCCTCGCGGTGGGCGAGCTTGTGGATGAAGGCAGTGCCGCCCTCCACCGTCCACATCTGGGCAGCGATGGCGGGGCTGTCAGGATTGTCGGCGGAATGGGCGAGGGCAAGGCGCAGGCGGCCCGCCGTGCCTTCGGCTTCGGCAAAGGCGCGCAGGAAGGCGGGTGAGCCTTCCTCGGGCTTCCAGCTTTCGGCGTAGATCGCCTCGTACTGGCTCCAGGCTTCGGCGTCGAACCGGGTCAGGATGCGGGCCACGAGCTTGCCGGTCTTGCGCTTCAGCGTCGTGCGCAGCTTTCCCGGGCGGGTCGCGAGGTAGTCCTCGAAGCCGCGCCCTGCGACCGGCAATATGCGGTTGGTGTCGCAGACTTCGCGCCGGACGAGCCATCCCGCCGCGCCGAAGGCGGCGGCGAGCGTCGAAGCCGTCTGATCTTCATCGGGAAGTCCGTGCAGCGTCACGCGATGAGAGCGCCGCGCGAGGTCTTGGGCGAGGTCGCGAAGCGGCGCGTCTCCGTCGAGAATGGGACGGAACCGGAAGGTGTACCAGTTGCTCAGGGCGGACAAGTGCCCCGAACTCCCGGAAAGCGGAAGGACCGCCGTGCCCCGGGAAGACCGCGCCACCGCGATCAGAGGCGCCATGCCGCAATGCTCGGCAAGACCCTGCCACCATGCGAGGCGGTCGAAGGGCGCGCGTTGCTCCGCGTCGGAGAGCAGCCGTGCAAGCGCCTCATCTGATTGCACTTCCTTAAGATCGGAGTGATAGTCGATCTGCAAACTTGCCACGTACCCTCGCGGAGCCTCCTCTTCTCATGTCCGGCCCACCCATGCTCGGCGAAACGCCTTACAGCGCCGAAAATCCGGTCCTGCCGCTCGACCACCTCGTGCTGAGAGGCGCCGATGCGGATGATGCGCTGGTGCTGCGCGAAGGCGTTCTTAGCTGGAAGGACTTAAGAACGCGTGTCTCCCGTCTGGCCGCCTGGCTGGCCCGCGAAGTCCCCGAGCGGGGCGCGCGGGTGGCGACGTGGGCAACCAAGGGCGAACTCACCTGCCTGATGCCTCTGGCGGCGGCACGGGCGGGACTGGTGCATGTGCCGGTCAATCCGCTGCTCAAGCACGCTCAGGTCGCGCATATCCTGTCGGACAGCGGCGCGTTGCTGCTGATCGCGACGCCGGCCCGGCTCAAGACGCTGGAGGCTTGCGACGTGCCGGCGGATTGCCGGCAAATCGGCGAGGCGGACGCGCTGGCGGTGGCTGCCGAACTGGCCGGCGAGATGCTTCCCTCACAGGCCGCTCCCGACGATCTGGCGGCGATTCTCTACACCAGCGGGTCCACGGGGCGCCCCAAGGGCGTCATGCTCAGCCATGCGAACATGTGGCTCGGTGCGGAGAGCGTCGCCTACTATCTCGGCATGGCGCGGGACGACCGGACGCTGGCGGTCCTGCCGCTGTCGTTCGACTACGGGCAGAACCAGCTGCTTTCGACATGGTACGCCGGTGGCTGCGTGGTGCCGCTCGACTACCTGATGCCGCGCGATCTGGTGAAGGCGGTAGAGCGCCACGCGATCACCACGCTGGCCGCGGTCCCGCCCTTGTGGGTGCAGGTCACGGAGATGGAATGGCCGCCCGAGACGGCGGCGCGTCTGCGACGGCTGACCAACAGCGGCGGCGCATTGACCGTCGATCTCGTTCGCCGGTTGCGGGCGCTGTTCCCTCAGGCACGGCTCTTCCCGATGTATGGGCTGACGGAAGCGTTTCGATCGACTTATCTCGATCCCGATCTCGTGGATACGCACCCGACATCGATGGGCAAGGCCATTCCTCACGCAGAGATACTCATTATCAATGAGTTGGGTGACGTTTCTCAGGATGGAGAAGAAGGCGAACTGGTCCACTGCGGACCTTTGGTGGCGCAGGGCTACTGGCGGGATCCCGTCCGTACGGCCGAGCGCTACAAGCCTGCTCCTGCCGCGTCGCGTTATGGCGGAATCGCCGTCTGGTCAGGCGACCGGGCGAAGCGCGAGGCTGACGGCCTGCTCTACTTCGTCGGGCGCCGCGACGCGATGATCAAGAGCGCGGGCAATCGTATCTCGCCTCAGGAAGTCGAGGAAGCTGCGCTCGCGACCGGTCTTGTGGCCGAGGCGGTCGCACTTGGTCTTCCGGATGAGCGTCTGGGGCAGGCAGTGCACCTCGTCGTGCGGGCGTTGGTCGGAACTTCAGATGCCGTCGAAGAACTACCCCGTAAACTCATGCAGGAATTGCCGAATTTCATGCAGCCAAAAGTAATCCACTGGCGTGAGTCGATGCCGACCGGTCCCAACGGGAAACTCGATCGAACCGGGCTGGCTGCCGAGATCGTTAAGGAAACGGCGGCATGAAGGCGCTTGGACCGATCCCCGCTGGTTACGCGGGTGTTGACGGTATCCTCGCCGTTGGCGGCCAGCCGATTACCCATTGGGTCGAGAAGGCCGGGACCACGCCGTTGTTTCTTTATGACGCCGACCTGATTCGTCAGCGCGTGGCGGAACTGCGGTCGGCCCTGCCGGAGCGGGTGGCTCTGCATTATGCGGTGAAGGCCAATCCCTTTCCCCCGCTTCTGGCGCTCATGGCGGGGCTGGTCGACGGCTTCGACATCGCATCCGGCGGTGAACTCGAGATCGTCCGCGATGCGGGCCTGCCCTTGCGCGAGGTCAGCTTCGCCGGGCCGGGTAAGCGCGATGCCGAACTGGAAGCCGCGATTCGCAGCGGCGTGACGCTCAATCTGGAATCCGAGGGTGAAGCGGCCCGCGCCTTTGCCATCGGTGACAGGCTGGGCATCGTCCCGCGCCTTGCTATTCGCGTGAACCCGGATTTCGACCTGAAGGGATCGGGGATGAAGATGGGCGGCGGTGCCAAGCCTTTCGGCGTCGATGCCGAACGAGTGCCGGCTCTGGTACGCGAAGTCGTCGCCAGCGGCGCCGAATGGCGGGGCTTCCATATTTTCGCAGGCAGCCAGGCGCTCGATGCCGAGGCGATCGCCGAGACGCAGGGACAGGCGCTGGAACTTGCCGCACGACTGGCCGAGGAGAGCAAGACGGTGTTGCCGCATTGCAATCTGGGTGGCGGGCTGGGGATTCCCTATTTCCCGGGAGACACGCCGCTAGACCTTCCGCTTCTTGGCGAACGGCTTGCCGCCAGGCTCGAAGGTCTGCCGGACGTGCTTCGCGGTACGCAGTTCTGCATCGAACTGGGGCGTTATCTGGTCGGCGAGGCGGGCGTCTACATTGCGCGCATCGTCGATCGCAAGACCAGCCACGGCGAAGTCTTTCTCGTCACGGATGGCGGGTTGCATCACCAGCTTGCGGCTTCCGGCAACTTCGGAACCGTGGTGCGGCGCAATTATCCTTCGGCGATCGCCACTCGTTTCGGCGCCGAAGTGGAGGAAGAAGCCTCCATCGTCGGATGCCTCTGCACGCCGCTGGACAAGCTGGCCGACAAGGGCGGTTTTCCCCGCGCCGACGTTGGCGACCTGATCGCCGTGTTCTGCGCCGGAGCTTACGGTGCCAGCGCCAGCCCCGCGAGCTTCCTCGGGCAAGGTCCGGCAAAGGAAATGCTGGTCTGACCTTGCGTTAACTTGCGTCATGCCCCCGTCCCGATTTGGGACCTGCGCGGAATTAGCCTTGCAAGGCTAACGCAATATTCACCGTTTGCATTGATATCGGAGGGTGAATTTTGCCGGACCTGACCCCGCGCGCCTGGCGTGCGAAGGCCAGACGGTCGCAAAGACGAGGATTGTTCATGCCGCATCTCCCAGCCCGACTTCTGGCCGCTACCGCGCTTGCCAGCGTCGCCCTGACCGGATGTGCGGGGTCCGGCGGCCCGGCTCGGGAACTGCCGCCTGCGTCCTTTGTCGCGATGCAGGAAGGGCCGGGCGAGGAATACGTCATCGGCCCGCTTGACCAGTTGACCGTCTTCGTGTGGCGCAACCCCGAACTCGGGGCGAAAGTGCAGGTCCGTCCGGACGGGCGCATCACCACGCCGCTGATCACCGACATGCCCGCCGTGGGCAAGACGCCTTCGATGCTGGCCGAAGATCTGCGGCTGCAGCTGTCACAATATATCGAGGACCCGCTGGTTTCGGTCATCGTCGATGGGTTCTCCGGCACCTTCAGCCAGCAGATCCGCATCGTCGGCGCCACCGAAAAGCCTGCGTCGATCCCGTACCGGGCGAACATGACCGTGCTCGACGCGATGATCGCGGTGGGGGGCCTCTCCGAATATGCCTCGGGCAATAGCGCGCGCCTGATCCGGTTCGACAAGACGGCGGGCAAGCAGCAGGAATACAAGCTGCGGCTCGGCGACCTGCTCAAGAAGGGCGACAGCAAGGCCAACGTCATGCTGTCTCCCGGTGACGTGATCATCATCCCGGAAAGCATGTTCTAAGATGGATTCGCTCTACGAAGAACTGCTCGCCGGGCTGCACAGCATCTGGCATCGCCGCTGGATCGCGCTGGCTGTGGCCTGGGCGGTCTGCCTTGCGGGCTGGCTGGTCGTGGCACTGATCCCGAACAGCTACGAATCGCACGCGCGCATCTTCATCCAGCTGGATGATGCGCTGGCCGAGCAGGTCGGCATCGGCGTGGCCGACAAGAAGCGTGATATCGAGCGTATTCGTCAGACCCTGACCAGCGCCGTGAATCTCGAGAAGGTCGTGCGCGCCACGCGCCTCGGCGACACCATCGAGAACCCCAAGGCGATGGAAGCGGCGGTCCTCAAGCTGGGCAAGAACGTCAAGGTGGTGAGCCAGGAGGACAACCTCTTCGAGATCACCGCGACCGCCAACGACAGCTCCTTCTCCGATGCCGAGAACGCCAAGCTGGCGCAGAGCGTCGCGCAGAAGCTGATCGATATCTTTCGTGAGGAAAACCTCTCCGGCAATCGCGGCGACATGGTCGAGACGCTGGAGTTCGTGAACCAGCAGCTGCGCGCGCGTGAGCGTGAGCTGGAATCGGCCGAGAGCAAACGCACCGCCTTCGAGGCGCAGCACCCGGAAATGGCGCTTGGCGGCGCCGCCGTGGCGCAGCGTCTGGAGAGCGCGCGTTCGACGCTGCGCGATATCGATGCCGACCTTTCGGCGGCGCAGAGCGCTTCGGCAGCGATCGACGGGCAGCTTGCGGGCACGCCGCGCACGATCGCGGGGGGTGCCGCGGATGGCGGGGCGCAGTCCTCGCTCGCCCGCGCGCAGGCCGATCTCGCGGCGATGCGGGCGCGCGGCCTCACCGAGAATCACCCGGACGTGATCGCGGCCAAGAACCAGGTTGCGGCTTTGCGTGCTCCGGCGGCGCAGGAAGCGGCTAGCGGCGGCGGCACGATCAATCCGGCCTATTCCTCGCTCCAGTCGATTCGCGCCGAACGGCAGGCGAGCGTCCAGGCGCTGCAGTCGCGCAAGGCCGCGACGCAGTCCGACATCGCCTCGCTGACCGCGTCCGCGATCTCCGATCCCGAACTTGCGACTCAGGCCCAGCGTATCAACCGCGATTACGACGTGCTTCGCCAGCAGTACGACAAGCTCCTACAGGACCGCGAGGAACTGCGCTTGCGCGGCGAAGTGAAGACCGAGCGCGAAGCGGTGAAGTTCCAGGTCGTCGATCCGCCGACGAGCCCGCGTACGCCCGTCGCGCCGAATCGTCCGGTCTTGCTGCTGGGCGTGCTGATCGTGGGCTTCGCGGGTGGATGCGCCGGCGCCTTTGCCTTGAGCCGGGTGCGTTCGGTCTTCGCCACCACTGCGGGGCTGGAGAAGGCGACCGGCCTGCCGGTACTGGGCGCGATTTCACACAGCCTGACCGACCGCGCCCGCGCGCTCCGGGCCAAGCGTCTCAAGTATTTCTATGCCGGGACCGCCGCGCTCTGCGGACTGTTCGTGGTGCTGCTCGCCGCCGAGTTCATCCAGCGCGGCATGGTGGCGTGAGGGGACTGACATGACCGATCATCGCAAGATCCCCGTACCTGACCAGCCCGATGAACCCGAAGGCGAATCGCTGTTCGAGCGGGCCAACGGCCGGTTCGACTTCAACACGCTGATCGCGAAGCCGGTGGCGTTTCCGGAGCGGCCTGCAAGGCGCGCGCCCGCAAGGCCGGAGCCAGCGCCCGTTCCCGCACGTCCCGTGCCTGAAGCGGCGGCTCCCGCGCCTGCGCCTCAGCCCGCCGCAGAACCGGCGCCTGAGCCTGCACGCTTCAGCGATACCGTGCATCCCGTCGATCGTGAGCACCTGCGCGAGCAGGGCCTGATCGTGCCTGAGGGCGCGGTCACCGAACTCCTCGAGGAGTTTCGCATCGTCAAGCGCCAGCTGCTGGTTCAGGCTGCAGACCTGCGCCGCCAGAAGGCGGGGCCGATGGCACAGCGCGTGCTGATCTCCTCGCCGCATCCGGGCGAGGGCAAGACTTACTGCGCACTCAACCTCGCGCTGTCGATCGCGGCGGAGAAGGAGAGCGAGGTCCTGCTCGTCGATGCCGACTTCGCCAAGCCTTCGATCCTTTCCGCGCTCGGCCTTCCGGGCGGTCCGGGGCTGATGGACGCGCTGATGGACGAGACGATCGACGTTGCCGACTGCGTGCTCGGCACCGACATTCCCGGGCTCTGGGTGCTTCCCGCCGGAGATACGACGGCGCACGACAGCGAATACCTGTCCAGTTCACGCACTGCCCGAATCCTCGACCGGCTGACGCAGGGTGCGGCCAACCGGATGGTGATCTTCGATTCGCCTCCGGCGCTGGCGGCTTCGCCTGCGGCCGAACTTGCCAAGTATGTCGGCCAGACCGTCGTGATCGCGCGCGCGGACAAGACCGGGCGAGGGTCGCTCGACGATGCGATCTCGCTGCTGGGCGCATGCCCGAACGTGCAATTGCTGCTCAACGCGGCCCAGTTCAGCCCGAGCGGTCGCCGCTTCGGCTCCTACTACGGATACAAGGGATGAGCCGCATGAAGCAGGCATCAGGCATGGTGGCGCTGGCGGTGATCGCTCTTGCGCTACCGGCAGCCGGCCATGCCCAGTCGACCGGCTATGGCGGCGGCATGAGCGGAGGCATGGGGAGTTCCGGTGCCGGGATGGGCGGCGACAGCGCATCCGACACAGCTTCCGGCAAGTCCGACCGCGCTTCGCGGCGCGGTGCCAAAGGCCAGGGCGGTAAACGCATCGACATCGCGCCTTACATCGAAGTCGACCAGATCGTCACTGCCGAGCTTTCGCCCGGTAGCGACGTGCTGACCTACACCCAGGTCGCGGTCGGCGTGGACGCCTCGATTCAGGGCCGCAACAATGGGGCTTCCGCCTCGGTGCGCTATCAACGCCAGTTCGGCTGGGGCAAGAAGGCGGGCGACGGCGACGCTATCAGCGGCGTCGTGCGCGGCTACACCACCATCGTTCCGGGCGTGACGGTCGAAGCGGGCGCGCTGGCCTCGCAGGTCAACGTCGAGAACGGCGGTTCCGCGCTCGCCGCCGGGCCGCTGTCGGGCAACGGCAAGTCGACGGTCTACTCTGTCTACGGAGGCCCTTCGGTAACCAAGCGGATCGGCGATCTCGATGTGGGCGCCAATTACCGGGCCGGTTTCACCAAGGTCGAGCAATCCAACGCCGCGCGCAATCTCCAGACCGGCGCAGCGGCCGATGTCTTCGACAAGAGCGTCGTCCAGTCGGCGGACGTCCAGGCGGGCTTCGCCCCCGGCACCGTACTGCCGGTGGGCGTGGGCGTCGGCGGCAGCTTCTATCAGGAGGATATCTCCAACCTCGACCAGCGTGCCCGCGACATGCAGGCCCGCGCGATGGTCACGGTGCCGGTCAGCCGCACCGTGCAGGTGGTCGGCGCGATCGGCTATGAGGACGTGGAGATTTCCAGCCGCGATGCCGTGCGCGATGCAAACGGCCTGCCGGTGCTGGGCTCCGATGGCCGCTACGTGACCGACAAGTCCTCCCCGCGCGTAATGGCCTACGACGTCAGCGGCCTCATCTGGGACGCCGCCGTCATGTGGCGCCCGAGCCGCCGAACCTCGCTGTCGGCCCATATGGGCCGCCGCTACGGCTCGACCAGCTTCGGCGGCACGCTGGCCTATGCGCCGAGCGACCGTGCCCAGTTCAACGTCGCGGTCTACGACAACGTCTCGGGCTTCGGCGGGCAGGTCAACCGCGCGCTCGACCAGTTGCCGGATGACTTCGAGGTCGTGCGCGATCCCGTCACCGGCGAACTGCGCGGCTGCGTCGCTTCGCTGGAGGGCGGCAGCTGCCTGTCCGGCGTGCTCGGCTCGCTGCGTTCGTCCACTTTCCGCGCGCGCGGCGTGACGGCAAGCTACTCGATGAAGTTCGGCCGCATGCGTGCAGGCCTCGGTGCCGGATACGACCGCCGCAAGTACATTGCCGCGCGCAACACCGTCCTCGCCTCCGCAAACGGCGTGCTGGACGAGAACAGGTGGCTGGCGGCCTATGTCGGCGGCGATCTTGGCCGTGACGCGGGCTGGTCGGCCAACGTCTACGCCAACTGGATCAGCAGCAACGATCCGCTGACCGGCGACGTTGCCGGCTACGGTGCTTCGGCCAGCTACTACAAGATGTTCGCGCCGCGCCTGCGTGGTACGCTCGCTGTCGGCATCGACGGGGCGAAGTACGATACCCCCTCCATCGACGACCTGTGGACCGCCTCGGCGCTCGCGGGTCTGCGCTATACCTTCTGAGGAGAGAAACCCGATGTTCGACGACTTCTACGGGCTCGACGCCAGGCCTTTCCAGCTCACCCCCGACCCCGCGTTCTATTTCGAGAGCAGCACGCACAGGAAGGCGCTGTCCTACCTCGGCTACGGCCTTGCCCAGGGCGAGGGCTTCGTGGTCATCACCGGCGAGGTCGGCGCGGGCAAGTCCACACTCGTCGCCTACCTGATGGCGACCATCGATCCGGCGCGCATGACGGCCGCCAACGTGGTGACCAGCGCGCTCGACGGCGAGGAGATCGTCCACGTCGTCGCGCAGTCGTTCGGGCTGCCGGTCATGGGGCATGACAAGGCATCCGCGCTCGGCACGCTGGAAGCGTTCTTCCACGACGAGGCGCGTGCAGGACGCCGCTGCCTGCTGATCGTCGACGAGGCGCAGAACCTTTCGGTCAGCGCGCTGGAAGAGCTGCGCATGCTCTCCAACTTCCAGCTCGGCTCGCACCCGCTGCTGCAGACGCTGCTGCTCGGCCAGCCCGAGTTCCGCGAGACCTTGCTCGAGAGCAACCAGCTCGAACAGCTGCGTCAGCGCGTTATCGCGACGCACCACCTCGGCCCGATGCACGTGCGCGAGGTCCAGCCTTACGTCGAGCACCGCCTCGGCTGCGTCGGCTGGAAGGGCAACCCCAGCTTCGATCCGGCACTGTTCCCAGCGATCCATGAGGCGACCGGCGGTATTCCGCGCCGCATCAACCAGATCGTCAACCGTTTGCTCCTGCTGGGTGCGGTGGACCGCCGAGAGCACCTCGACGCCGCGATGCTCGAGCAGGTGCTCGACGAGATGAACGACGACGGCGCGCTGGCAGTGGTCACGAAGGTCGCGGAGCCCGAGGTTGCCGCTGCGCAACCGGTGGAAGCCGCGGCTTTCGCAAGTGCGCCGGTGCAGGCGATCGATACCTCCGTTGTCATGGCGCTGATCGAGTCGGCGCTCGCCGATCGCGAGGCGCTGGATACGGAAGGCGCGACCGCGCTCATCGAGGCGGCGCTCGCTCATCGCGACATGCTCGACACCGCCGGCGCCAATGCGCTGATCGAGGCTGCCATGGCCGGGCGCGACACGCAGATTGGTGAGTTGCACTCGGCGATCGCACAACTCACCGCTGCTGCCGAAGAGCGCGAAGCCTCGGCACGGCAGGCGCAGGGCGAGCAGTTCGGGGCGCGTGAGCAGCAACTGGCGGATGCCATCGCCCGCTCGGACAAGCTCGAGGCGCGCCTCGGCGAGACCGAGCGCACGCTGCGTCACACGCTGACCATGCTGATCGAGTGGATCGAGAGCGGCGACGGCCAGCGCAACGTCGCCTGAGGGAGTTTCTACCCCATGTCGGTGCCGATCAACGGCCTTTCGGTCGATGTCGAGGACTGGTTCCAGGTCGGCGCCTTCGAGAAGGTGATCGACCGGGAGAACTGGAATTCGCTGGCCACGCGCGTCGAGCGTAACTGCGACGAAATCCTGCGGCTTTTCGCCGACGCGGGGGTGAAGGGCACGTTCTTCACCCTCGGCTGGGTGGCGGAACGGAATCCCGCCTTGATGCGGCGGATCGCCGAAGAAGGCCACGAGGTCGCCAGCCATGGCTGGGATCACGAGCGCGTGTTCCGTCTCGGCAGGGAGGCCTTCGCCGCCGACATCGACCGTGCCCGCAAGGTGATCGAGGACGCCTCGGGCCAGGCGGTCAAAGGCTACCGCGCGCCCAGCTTCTCGATCGATGCCCGTACGCCCTGGGCCTTCGAGGTGCTGGCGGAGCAGGGCTATGCCTATAGCTCCAGCGTGGCGCCGATCGCGCATGACCATTATGGCTGGCGGGAGGCTCCGCGCTTTGCCTTCCGGCCGATCGCCGATGCCGAACTGATCGAAATCCCGGTCACGACCGCGCGGTTCGCCGGGCGGCGGCTGGCGGCAGGCGGCGGCGGCTTCTTTCGGGTGCTTCCTTACGGGTTCTCGCGCTGGGCGATCCGGCAGGTGAACCGCGATGATCGGCGCCCGGCGGTGTTCTACTTCCACCCGTGGGAGATCGATCCAGGCCAGCCCCGTGTCGAAGGGGCGCCGCTGCGCTCGCGTTTCCGGCACTACACGAACCTGTCGGTGATGGCCGACAAGCTGGAGCGACTGGTCGGCGAATTCCGCTGGGGCCGCATGGACGAACTCGCCGCGCGCGAAGCCTTGCGCGCCGAACCGCTGGCCTTCGCCGCATGAACGCACCCTTCGTGCCACTGACCGCGCAAGTCCGTCTCGTCGATCTGACCGACCCGGGCGAGGTCGCGCGCCTTGAAGGCTTCGTGGCGCGTCATCCGCAGGGGACGCCGTTCCATCGCCCCGCATGGTTCGTCTCGGTGGCAAAGGCGACCGGCAATCGACCGCTGGCGCTCGTGCAGGAGAAGGGGGGCGAGATCGTCGCTTTCCTGCCGCTCGATGCCATTCATTCGCCGGTATTTGGCCGACTGCTGGCCTCTACCGGGTTCGCGGTCGGCGGCGGGCTGCTGGCGACCGGGGACGCCGATACCACCGCCGTATTCGCCGCCGTTGAGGAACTGGCGCTGCGCCTTACCTGCCCGACGATCGAACTTCGCGGCGGGGTGCTTCCTCCGGCGGGCGAAGGCTGGACGCTCAAGACTCGCTCCCATGCGAACTTCGCCCGCCCGCTCGCGGCCGACGGCGACGCGCAACTGCTGGACATTCCGCGCAAGCAGCGCGCCGAAGTGCGCCGCTCGCTGGGCATGGACCTGACGATCGAGGTCGGCACTGCGGAAGCGGATCGCGCCGCGCATTACGCCGTGTTCTGCGAAAGCTATCGCAACCTCGGCACGCCGGTCTTTCCTCGTGCGCTGCTCGACGCGGTCATCGACGGTTTCGGCGACGCAGCGGACATTCTGACGGTGCGGCATCAGGGCGTCCCGGTGGCGAGCGTCATCAGCGTCTATCATCAGGGCGCCGTCATGCCGTATTGGGGCGGCGGCACCTGGGACGCCCGGCGCCTTCGGGCCAACGACCGGATGTACTACGAACTCATGCTCCATGCCCGGCGGCGCGGCTGTACGGTGTTCGACTTCGGACGCTCCAAGACGGATAGCGGTGCCTATCATTTCAAGCGCAACTGGGGCTTCGAGCCCGAGCCGCTGACGTATGCGACCTGGACCGCCCCGGGCAGCGCCAGGCGCGATGCGGACCCGACGAGCGGCAAGCTCTCGCTTCAGATCAAGCTGTGGCAGCGCCTGCCTCTGGCAGTGGCCAATCGCCTCGGCCCGCTGATTGCACGCGGTATCGGCTGATGGGCGAAATCCTGTTCCTGGCGCACCGCATCCCGTTTCCGCCGGATCGCGGTGACAAGATCCGTTCCCATCACGTGCTCAAGGCGCTAGCCGCACTGGCTCCCGTGCATGTCGCGACGTTCTGTGACGATGAGCAGGACCGTGCGTTCGAGCCCGATCTCGCCGACCTCGCCACCAGCTATCGCCTGGTCGAGCGCTCCAAGCCGCTGCCCGTAGCCGGTGTCCAGGCTCTGGCGAGCGGCCGCCCGCTCAGTCTCACCGCGTTTTACAACAAGGACCTCGAAACCTACGTGCGCGATCTGCTTGCCGAGCGTGACATCGACACCGTCTACGTGTTTTCCGGGCAGATGGCGCAGTATGTGCCCGGCGATTTTCGGGGCCGTGTCGTGGCCGATCTTGTGGACGTCGATTCTGCCAAGTTCGAAGCCTACGCCGCGAAAGGACGCGGTATTCGCGCATGGATGGAGCGCCGGGAGGGGCGCCTGTTGCGACGCGAGGAAGCGCGGATCTGCGCGGGGGCGTCAGTCACCTTGCTGATCAGCGACGCCGAAGTCGGGCTTCTGCGCTCACGGCTGGAAGGTGAGCAGGGCCGAGTGCGGGCGATGGGCAACGGCCTCGACGCCGCATATTTCGACCCGATTGCGGTCGATCCGGAGCCGCGCATGGCAGCGAAGGGCGCTCCGCGCATCGTCTTCACCGGACAGATGGATTACGCGCCCAACATCGAGGCGGCCACTCGCGCCATCGATCGCGTCCTGCCGCTCGTGCGCAGGACGTGTCCCGATGCCACGCTCCATATCGTCGGCCGCAATCCGCCGGCAGCTTTACAGGCCCGTTCTGGACAGGATGGCGTCGAGGTGTGGGGCAGGGTGGACGATATCCGCCCCTGGCTCGCCGCCGCCGACGTCGCTCTGGTGCCGCTGGAAATCGCGCGCGGAGTTCAGAACAAGGTGCTGGAAGCGATGGCGATGGGTCTCCCGGTGGTTCTCTCTCCCGGTGCCGCGACGGGCATCGATGCGCTTGACGGCCGGGATTTCGCGATACGCGATGGCGATGCCGCGATGGCGCAGGCGGTCCTCGACCTTGCTCGCGCGCCGGAAGCGGCCAAGCTGATGGGAGCGGCCGCCCGCACGTGGATCGTCGCCAACGCCAGCTGGGAGGCCGCACTGGCGCGGCTGCCGGAATATCTCGGCACCATGGGCGAGGCGCTTACCGATGTCGCTTGATGTTGCCTCGACGTCCCTTGCCGGTCCCGCCCGCGCATGGCGCGCGCTTTCGCCGCAGTGGCGTGGCGTGATCATCCGCCTTGGCGCGACGTGGCTGGTGCTGCTGTTCGCCTTCCTCGGCGACTGGGGCGCGATGGCGCGTCAGTGGTGGGATATCTCCACGTACAATCACGTCCTGCTGATCCCGGCGATTCTGGGCTGGCTGGTCTGGCAGCGCTGGCCGCAGCTGGAACGCCTGACGCCTACCGCGTGGTGGCCGGGGCTCATCCTGCTGGCGGGGGCAGCCTTCCTGTGGCTGCTGGGCGCGATGTCGGGACTGGACCTTGCCCGGCAGGCAGGTGTCGTCGCCATGCTGGGCGCCTGCGTTCCCCTGATCCTGGGTGTCAGGGTCACTGCGGCGCTGATCTTCCCACTGGGCTATCTGGTGTTCCTGGTCCCGATCGGCGAGGAACTGGTCAACGTCCTGCAGACGATCACTGCCGAAATCACCATCGCGCTCACCCATCTCAGCGGCATTCCGGCCCGGATCGACGGCGTTTTCATCGATACGCCCGCAGGATTGTTCGAGGTAGCCGAAGCCTGTTCGGGCGTGAAGTTCCTCATCGCGATGGTCGCTTTCGGTGTGCTGGCCGCCAATGTCTGCTTCCTCAGCTGGCGGCGTCGAACCGCGATGCTGCTGGCCTGCGTGGCCGTGCCGATCCTCGCCAACGGGATCCGGGCATGGGGTACGATCTATGCCGCGCAGATTTTCGGCATAGAGGCTGCGGCGGGCTTCGACCATATCGTTTACGGCTGGTTCTTCTTCGCGATCGTGCTGGCGCTGGTGATCGCCTGCGCCTGGCGTTTCTTCGACCGCCCTCTGGATGGTCCGGCGATCGACCTTGCGGCTATTGAAAACGCCGGGTGGTTGGCGCGTCTGGAACGTTTCGCCATTTCCCGAACGGTGGCGGTGATCGGCTTCGCGCTGGTGCTGATCGCGGCACGGTGCTGGGCTCTCGCAGCCGATACGCTGGCTGCTCCTGTCCCGGCGCGCATTGACTTGCCTGCGGTCGAGGGATGGGCGCGGGTGGATTATACCCCAACGATCTGGTGGGAACCGCGCGCGCAGGGCGCCGATCACCGCCTGCTCGGCCGTTATCGGGACGGTCGGGGGCATCAGGTCGATGTCTTCGTCGCCCTCTACGCCAGCCAGGGAGAGGGACGGGAGGCAGGCGGCTTCGGTCAGGGCGCGCTTGTTCCAGCCAGCGCATGGGCATGGCAGTCGCCGGCACCGTCGGTCGAAGCTGGCAAGGGCGAGCGCCTCCTCGGCAACGGCAGGATCGAGAGGATCGCCGTGACCTGGTATCGTCAGGGCGAACTATTGAGCGGCAGCAATGCACGGCTCAAGCTGGCGGTGATTGTTGACCATCTCCTGTTCCGGGCGGAACCGACGACGATGCTCATCCTCTCCGCCGAAGATACGCCGCGCGGCCGAGCCGAGCAGTCGATCACCGCCTTCCGCGCATCCACGGGATCACTCGCGCGCTGGATGGACGGTATCGCTCAGGTCAGGTAGGGCCAGGGACGATGTGCGGGATTGCCGGAATCTTTCACCTGGAAACGCCCAAGCCGGTCGATCGCGCCCGGGTCGAGGCCATGTGCGACGCCATCGCGCATCGCGGCCCGGACGGGCAGGGGGTATGGACCGCGCCGGGCGTCGCCCTGGGGCACCGCCGCCTCTCGATCATCGACCTCGCAGGATCGCCGCAGCCGATGGCATCCCCGGATGGCCGCGCGATGCTCGTCTTCAACGGCGAGATCTACAACTACCGCGAACTGCGCCATGAGTTGAAGGCTGCGGGAGAGCATTTCCGCACCGATGGCGACAGCGAGGTCATTCTGGCAGCCTGGCGGCGCTGGGGACCGGACTGCGTTACGCGGCTGCTGGGCATGTTCGCCTTCGCCATCTACGACCTCGACGCGCGCACTCTGTTCCTCGCCCGCGACAGGCTGGGCGTGAAGCCGCTCTATTATGCGCAGTTGAGCGACGGGAGCCTGGCTTTCGGTTCGGAACTCAAGGCACTCACCGCCCACCCGCTGCTGCGGCGCGAGATCGATCCGCTGGCGGTCGAAGACTATCTGACCTGGGGCTATGTCCCTGACGATCGGGCCATCCTCAAGGGCGTCTGCAAGCTGGCGGCAGGGCATTCTCTGTTGCTGCGTCATGGCGCTCCGTTACCGCGCCCTGTCCAGTGGTGGGACGTCTCCTTCGCAGAGCGGCGCAAGGGCAAGCCTGCTGACCTCGAAGCCGAACTGGTGCACCTCATGCGCCAGGCGGTGTCGTCCCGCATGGTCGCAGATGTGCCTCTTGGCGCGTTTCTGTCGGGCGGTGTGGATAGTTCCAGCGTCGTCGCTTTCATGGCGGAGGCAAGCGGCAGTCCGGTTCGGACCTGCTCGATCGGCTTCGACGTCGCCGGGCTGGACGAGAGTGCGTACGCAACGAAGATCGCCCGGCAGTTCGGCACGAACCATGCCTCGCGGATCGTCTCGCCTGACGATTTCGCTGCGATCGACCAGCTTGCAGGCATGTTCGACGAACCTTTCGCCGACGCCTCTGCCCTGCCGACCTGGCGAGTATGCCAACTGGCGCGCGAATCGGTCACGGTGGCGCTCTCCGGCGATGGCGCGGATGAAGCGCTTGGCGGTTACCGGCGCCACGTGTTCCAGGCCGGGGAAGACAAGGTGCGTGCGTTGCTGCCGCAATCCCTGCGTGGTCCGGTCTTCGGAGCGCTCGGAAGGGCCTACCCCAAGGCGGACTGGGCTCCGCGCCCGCTGCGGGCGAAGTCGACGCTGCTCTCACTGGCGGGAGATTCCGCGCAAGGCTATGCGCGCTCGATGGCCGTCCTGCCGCCGGAGCTGCGCGATCGCCTCTATTCCGACGATTTCCGCCGCCTGCGCGGTGATTACCGCGCCGAGGATCCGTTGCTGGCCCTGATGCGAGACGCTCCGGCGCGTTCGGGCCTCGACCGTGCGCAATATGCCGACCTCAAGGTCTGGCTTCCGGGAGATATCCTCACCAAGGTCGACCGCACCAGCATGTCGGTCAGCCTTGAGGCGCGCGAGCCGCTGCTGGACCATCGCCTGATCGAATTCGCCGCCAGCCTGCCTGAGCGGATGCGCGTGCAGGGCGGGCAGGGCAAATGGCTGATGAAGCGGGCGATGCGCCGCTACTTGCCCGATGACGTGCTCTATCGTCCCAAGCAGGGCTTCGTGACGCCGATCGCGCAATGGTTTCGTGGGCCGCTTGCAGGCGCGGCGCGCGAGATCGCAGGCGGGGCAGCCCTGGCGCGAACCGGCTGGTTCGACCAGCGCCGCCTGCTGGGCCTCGTCGATGCGCATGTTGCGGGAACTTCGGACAATTCCCGAGTGCTTTGGCAGATGCTCATGCTTGACAAGGCGTTTACCTCGCTGGGTGTCAATTAATCCGGGCATCAACCGGGCTTTGCGGGCGGATTTAGCGATCCGACCCGCTCGAACCATTAACTACACGGTTTCTTAGTACCTTTGCGTTAGCTCATGCCTACCAAAGCCTCTTTTGCAGGGCATGAATGAACAGAATCGGTCGCCATCACCGGTATTCAGAGCGGACGCTTTCCGCGCTGGTGGCTTGTGCCCGATACATCCTCACGATGCGGGCAGGGGGAAGACCATGACCGGCATCTGGGGGCAACTTCGCGGTTTCTGGAAAAGACCTCGCGTCCGGATCGTGTTCTGGGCGGCGCTGACCGGCCTGGCCATGGGCATCAGTGGCCTCGGTCTGCCGCTCGAGGACTACCTGCGCAACGTGCGCTGGATGTCCCGCACCCAGCCCGCAAGCGGCGCTATCACCATCGTCCTTCAGGATTCGCAGACGCTCATCCAACTCGGCGCCAACGATATCACGCATGGCAATGACGCTGACACGATCAACCAGTTGTTTGCTGCGGGTGCGAAGCGCGTCTTCTTTGATCGTTCGTTTTCGATGCCGGGTAATCCCATCGATGATGCCAAGTTCGTCGCGGCGCTGAAGGCTCATCATGGCAAAGTTGTGTTGGGCGCTGCAGTGGACAGCAACGGCCAGATGGGCAACTTCGCGGGGAAAATCCCGCTTCAGGCTTACCGCGACCATGCTGGTATGGCATCGGTTCTCGTTCGCCATCGACCACTCAATCAGAACGTTCAGCTTCCGTATGCTTCCGGAAGCCCCGCTGGTAAAATTCCGTCCCTCTCGGCGGCGATCGCTGGCATCGATGGTAAGACAGACGAATTGTTTTTCCCAGACTTCTCGATTGCGGTCAGTTCCTATCCTACGCTGAGCTACATCGATGTAATGCGAGGACGATTTGACCGTTCGCTTGTTCGCGGCAAGGATATCCTGGTCGTCCCAGCTGCAGTAACTTTTAACGATATCCATTCCATTCCTGGGCAGGATATCAATGCCCCAGGCGGCTATTTCCATGCGATCGGCGCTGACACGCTGAAGCTCGGCATTCCCCGTGAGTATGGCTGGTTCCCTGCTTACCTGCTGGTGCTCGTCGTCATCGCATCGGGTCTTGGCCGAGGCCGGGTGCTCGACATCTATCGATTTACGGGGCTGGTCGCGGTGGTGGGCGCCATTCCGTTCCTGCTCGATTACGTTAACGTGCAAGTGGAAGTCATCCCGGCCTTCTCCGTGGCGCTGGTCGCCGTCATCCGCATGCGCAATCTCGACAGGGTCGAGGAGGCGGGCGAAACGAACACTGGTTCCGGCCTGCCCAGCGTTCAGGCCCTGCGCAATTCTCCTGATCTGTCCACGCGTGTTCTCGTCGCCCTGAAGATTCGGAACTACGGCGGAATTATCGGGAGCTTTGCGGAGCACGTCGAAGCGCAGCTTGCCAAGGAAATCGTTCGTCGCATTCGTATCAGTGACGAAAGCGTGTTGATCTATCACGAAGGCGGAATGTTCGTCTGGCTGTCTTCGATCCGCAGCACGTTCGACTTGTTCGAGAATCTCGAAGGCCTGCACCGGATCGTCCAGAACGGCATCCAGGTCGGCGGTATCGACATCGACTTGTCGTTCAACTGCGGCATCGACTCCGAGTTCGATCGTCCGCTCTCGGGCCGCGTCGCCAGCGCCATGCAGGCCGCGGAAGAGGCGGTGCGCAACGACGAGTTGGTTTATCAGCACGATGCCCGCAAGCACGAGGCTCAGTGGGAAATCTCCCTGCTGACGTCGCTCGACCGGGCCATCGATAATGGGGAGGTCTGGGTCGCCTATCAGCCCAAGCTCGATCTGCGATCAAACCGGATCAGCGGAGCGGAAGCGCTCGTTCGCTGGACGCACCCCGAACGAGGACCGATCAGCCCGGACAAGTTCATCCGGATTGCTGAGGAATTCCATCGGATCGAGCGCATCACCCGCTTTGTCATCAATGACGCGGTGCGAGTGGCTGTCGAACTGGAGCGTCACGGCTACGAGATGACGATGTCGGTGAATATCTCTGCTCAGCTTCTTCGCAATCCGGGACTGCCGGGAATGATTGCGGAGATTCTCGCCGCGCATGGTCTGTCACCCAACCGTCTGATCCTTGAGATCACGGAGACGGATCGCCTGGACCGCAGTTCCAAGACGTTCCAGATGCTGCAGCGTCTAGTCCAGTCCGGCCTTCGCCTGTCGATCGACGATTTTGGCACCGGCAACGCCACGATCGATTATCTGCGCTATCTGCCCGCCAGCGAGGTCAAGATCGACAAGACCTTCGTATCCTTGATGGAAAGCAACAAGGAAGATCTGCTTCTGGTGCAGTCGATCATCGAGATGGCTCATTCGCTCGACCGTGTCGTCGTGGCTGAAGGGGTCGAGACGGCCAAGGTTCTGGAGATGCTGACCGGGCTGCACTGTGACCTCGTTCAGGGGTATCACGTAAGCCGTCCTGTCCCATTCCGGGATTTCCTAGACTTCGTGTCCGGCAGGAGGGCACGACTGATTGGTTAAAAATTCCTTGATGCATCGTTAACTAACTATTATCCGTGAGGGCGGCCGCAGCGATGCGGTCGTTCACATGGGGAATGACGATGAACAAGGACATCTGGGGCGGTGGTTGGTGGGGCGGCGGTCTCTAATAGAGGCTTCTGCTGCACTAGTTTGGGTTGATTAATCCGAACCACTGCAAAAAACGAAGCGCTTTCCAGAAGAACTCCTGTCTTTTGGAAAGCGCTTTTTCTTTGTCTATTGTTTGTGTTTGTTTGTAATTTCTCGCGATGGGTGATTTTAACCCATTTAAGCGCCGCAATTCATCGGTTCTGAAAAGCTCTCGTCTTAAATTGACGATAGCGGCTCCGGGCAGGGGCACTGTAAATCGCTTCCCGATTCGGGACTCGTTAACGAGGTTAGCCTTCGCCGTGGCCCAGCGCGAGATAATCGGCACTCTGCATTTCATTGAGACGGCTGATCGTGCGGTCGAATTCGAAGCGACCGGTCCCGGATTCGTACAGCTCTTCTGGAGTAGCGTCGGCAGCCGCGATCAGCTTCACCTTGTTCTCGTAGAGAGCGTCGATAAGCGTCACGAAGCGCGCTGCCTCGTTGCGACGGTCCGGACCCATCTTCGGAATGCCGACGAGGATCACCGTGTGATAGGCACGCGCGATGGCGAGATAGTCGGCCGCGCCGCGGGCCTCGCCGCAAAGGCGTTTGAAGCTGAAGACTCCCACGCCCTTGAGGCTCTTGGGCACGTGAAGCATTCTTCCGCCGCCGACGTCGATGTCAGTGGAGGGCACATGTTCGCTATCTTCCGGCGGATAATCAGTGAGGCGGTAGAACGCTTCGCGCGCGGCTTCGGTGGCCGGTTCGCCCAGCGGGTGGTGCCAGGTCGCCATGCCGCCGAGGCGCTGCATGCGATAGTCGGTCGGACCGTTGAGCGTGAGCACGTCGAGCTCCTGTTCGATCAGTCCGATGAACGGCAGGAAATGCTCGCGGTTCAACCCATCCTTGTAGAGTTCGGAAGGAGCGCGGTTGGAGGTGGTCACGATGGTGACCCCCTCGTTCGTGATCAGGTGCGTGAACAACCGGCTCATGATCATCGCGTCGGCCGAGTTGTTGACGACCATCTCGTCGAAGGCGAGGCAGCGGACGTTGCGGGCAATAGCTGCGGCGACCGGCGGGATCGGGTCGCCGGTTTCCTTCTTGCGCTCGTCGCGCAGGAGCGCGTGGACTTCCAGCATGAAGGCGTGGAAGTGCACGCGGCGCTTGCCGGGAATGTCGAGCGTCTGGACGAACAGGTCCATCAGCATCGACTTGCCGCGCCCGACACCGCCCCACATGTAGACGCCGCGCGGCGCTGCAGCCTTCTTGCCCAGCAGCTTGCCGAACAGGCCGGTCGAGGACGACGACTTGTAGAATTCGCGCTGGAGGCGGTTCAGTCGCTCGGCGGCCGCTGCCTGTTCCGGATCGGAGCGCAGTTCGCCGGTCGCGACAAGCGCCTCGTAGCGTTCGAGCATCGCGCTCATTTGGACGCACTCGGCTTGCGGAGGGTGCCCATGAAGCTGGCGACGAGATGGTCGCCCTGCTCGACCGTGCCGCGCACGAAGACGAGACGGCGGGTTTCCTTCATGATCTCGGCCACGATGTCGAGCGGCTCGCCGATGCGGCCGGCACCGATGAACTGGTTGCTGAGTTCGAGCGTGACCGCACCGACGGCATCCTCGCCGAGTACGACGAACATTGTCGCGAACATGCCCACATCGATCAGGGCGAGGGTGACGCCGCCATGGACGGCGTCGAGGACGTTACTGTGCTGCAGGCCCGCTTCGACGAGACGAAGGCGAGCGCCGCGCTCACCCTCGCGGCGGACGATCATGCGACCAAGGCCCTGCGAATTGAACCGCGAGCCCTCGTTCAGCTTCCACGTGGACCACCCCGGAAATTCCGGGTCGGGCTCATGGATGAATACACCGTCCTGCGCCACGGGAAGTTACCGGTCTAAAGCCCGAAGGCTCAGACCTGCCGCTCGGCCTGCATCTTCTTGATTTCGGCGATGGCGCGCGCGGGCGAGAGGCCCTTGGGGCACACGTTCGCGCAGTTCATGATGGTGTGGCAGCGGTAGAGGCGGAAGGGATCTTCCAGCTCGTCAAGGCGCTCGCCGGTCATCTCGTCGCGGCTGTCGGCCAGCCAGCGGTAGGCCTGCAGCAGGATCGCCGGGCCGAGGAACTTGTCGGAGTTCCACCAGTAGCTCGGGCACGAGGTCGAGCAGCACGCGCACAGGATGCACTCGTAGAGGCCGTCCAGCTTCTCACGCTGTTCGGGGCTCTGCAGGCGCTCCTTGCCCGACGGGGTGGTCGAGACGGTCTGCAGCCAAGGACGGATCGAGGCGTACTGCGCGTAGAAGTGCGTGAAATCGGGAACCAGGTCCTTGATCACGTCCATGTGCGGCAGCGGGGTGATGCGGATGTCCCCCTTCAGGTCCTCGATCGCGGTGGTGCAGGCGAGGCCGTTCTTGCCGTTCATGTTCATCGCGCACGAACCGCAGATGCCTTCGCGGCACGAGCGGCGGAACGTCAGCGACGGGTCGATCTCGTTCTTGATCTTGATGATCGCGTCGAGGACCATCGGGCCGCACGCATCGAGGTCGATCTCGAACTGATCGTAGCGCGGGTTCTCGCCCGAGTCCGGGTCGTAGCGGTAGACGGTGAACTTCTTGACCTTGGTGGCGCCCTCAGCCTTGTGCACGTTGCCGCGCTTGCTGATCTTGCTGTTCGCCGGGAGGGTGAAGGTCGCCATGGTAGAATCCCCGTGATCTTGCAGTGCGGCATGAACCGCTTTGTGGTCCCCCTCTAGCGATTCGTCCGCATAGGGCAAGAGGTGACTATGGTGAGGTGAGGGGTGGGATATCCGGAAATGCACCAATATCGGCGCTGCAGCGGGCCTTGCGGGCGCATGGCGCGCAAGGGCAGTTGCGAAAGTCGCGGGCGTCGAGGTTTACACGGTTTACACGGTCCAGGGAGAAAAGGTGTCACCTTGCACGGCCGGTGTGGCCCCGTTTCACGAAAATCCGCCATTCTTGCGCCGAGATGTGTAACCTTGTGTGTCACCTTAGGGCTTCGATGTGTCACCTTAGGTGTCACTTTACGATCCCGGGGTGTCACCTTGCAGGCCGGGCCTGTCACCTTGTGACGAAAGCCGCCAGCCGGAAAACGGTCCTTCGGACCGAAAAACAAAAGAGTGAGAACGCAGAAGGGCATGGACGGAAAAATACTCCGCCCATGCCCCTGTAGGAAAGTCCCTGTAGGAAAGCTGCGGTCAGTAGTTCGGCAGATGCGTGCCGAGGTGCTTTCCGGCGATGTAGCCGAAGGTCATGCCCGGACCGAGCGTGCCGCCTGCGCCTCCGTAGGCCTCGCCCAGCACCGCCGACATGACGTTGCCCGCCGCGTAGAGGCCCTGTATCGGATTGCCGCTCCAGTCGAGGACCTGCGCATCGGCGTTGGTCTTCGGACCACCGGCGGTGCCGAGCGCCCCGGCTTCCATCTTCACCGCGAAAAATGGTCCCTGATCGATCACGCCGAGCGTGCGGTAAGGCGGTTCGAACTCCGCATCGCCCCACATGTAGAAGTTGTCGTAGGTGTTGTCGCCGCGGTTGAAGTCGTCGTCGTGGCCCTTGCGGACCAGATCGTTGAAGCGCGTCACCGTCGCCGCGAGCCCCTGCGGATCGATCCCGGCCTTTTCGGCGAGTTCCTCCAGCGTGTCGGCCTGCATCATGAACGAGGGCACGGGGCCGCCCGGGGGCGTGTTGAAGGTCTGGTACTTGCTGCGATAGCGTTGGTCGATGATCAGCCAGTACGGCAGGTTGGCGTAGGCGTGCGTACCTGCATCGAAGGCGTGGAGCGCCTTGCCCATGGCGTTGTAGTTGGCCGCCTCGTTCACGAAGCGCTTGCCCGCACGGTTGACGAGGATCGCGCCGGGGCGCGCGCGTTCGTCCGAACCGAGCAGGTAGTTCGGCTTGGCGGCGCGGTGCTGGGGCTGGAATTCCAGTACGCTCTGCTGCCAGAAGGCATGCTGCATGTTGCCGAGCTGGGCGCCCGCCTCGATCGCCATGAGCAACCCGTCGCCTTCGTTCTCGGGCACGCTGACCGGGCCGGTGAGGGGGCCGCGCAGGAAGGTCTTCACCAGCGTCTCGTTCCACTCGAAACCGCCGGTGGCGATGACGACGCCGCGCCGGGCGCGCACGCGGTAGTCGCGGCCATTGGCGTCCTCGGCGACGACGCCGATCACGCGATCACCGTCCTTGACGAGCTTGCGCGCGCGCTTTTCGAACTCGACGGGAATGCCGCGATCGATCACCGCGAGGAACAGCGATCCCGCCAGTGCCTGACCCAGACCGCGATAATCGCCTGCCTCGCGCTCGGCGAGCGTCGCTTCGTCAAGCGTGCCGTTGATCGCTTCCATCAGGCTGCCGCGCACCGGGTAAGCCATCTTAGTCGGGTTCACGCGAGTGGACCACTTGCCGAGCCGCTCGAACGAGAAGGCATCGTTGTCGAGCGAGCGGCCGCCGTCGGGCTTGGCGCCGGGCATATAGGGCTGGTAATCGGGGAAATCGGCGTAGGCGTGGAAACGCACGGGCGTGTTGTCCGCCAGATAGCGGATCATCTCCGGCCCGGTTTCCATGAAGGCCATGAGCGTATCGGGATCGAGCGCCCCGGGCGCCAGCGAGTCGAGATAGGCGACGACGTCCTCGTCGTCCTCGGAGATACCTGCCTCGATCTGGTGGTGGTTGCCCGGAATCCACAGCATGCCGCCCGACATCGCGGTGGTGCCGCCGACCATGCCGGTCTTCTCGAGGATCACCACGTCCTTCGCGCCGAAATCATGCGCGGCGATCGCTGCGGTCATGGCCGCGCCGCCCGATCCCAGTACGACCACGTCCGCCTCGAGATCCCAGTTCACGTCTTGTGTCATTCAGTCCGTCTCCCAGCAGGCCATCGGCTGCGGCAGGACCAGCGCAACGCCGCCGCCGCATGTTCTTTGCGTCGGCACTGTAGGTTTCGTCGGGGACTGGCAGCCACTCCGACATGTCATAGGGCAGGGCGGTTTGTGCATTCGAAAGTCGTCATCGCGAGCGCGGCGAAGCAATCCGGAGCGGTGAATGTTGCCCTGGATTGCGTTGCTGCGCTCGCGATGA